>JAFAGU010000031.1 GCA_019237595.1 Betaproteobacteria bacterium
CGGAGCAGCCGGCGGTGCTCCTTCCCTCGCCCGGCGCGGCCACCGGCGAGACCGCGATCGCGCTCAAGACCGGCGCGTTCGTGCCGGGGCTCAACCTCGAGGCGGCGCGCGCCGGCGGGAACTACCTCTACCTGCCGCAGACGCTGATGGAGCGCGGCGAGGACCACGACATCGCGCGCTTTCGCGAGATGATGCGCGAAGCGGGCTAGAGGATGTCCTGCAGGAAGCGCGAGAGGTCGGCGATCTCCGGGGCGCACACGGAGTGCGGCATCGGGTACGCGTGCCATTGCACGCGATAGCCCGCCGCCTCGAGGAGCTCCCGCGAGCGCTCGGCGCGCGCGAGCGGAATGATGTCGTCGTAGCTGCCGTGCGCCATGAAGATCGGCAGCGCGGCATTGGCGGCGTGGCGCTCCTCTGCGAGCTTCGCGGCGAGCGGAAGATAAGTGGAGAGCGCGAGCACGCCGGCGAGGCGCTCGGGGTAGCGAAGCGCCGCCTGGAGAACGATCGCCCCGCCCTGCGAAAAGCCGGCGAGCACGATCCGCGAGGCCGGGATGCCGCGGCTCTTTTCCCGTTCGATCAGCTTGCCGAGCAGCCCCTGCGAGGCGCGGATTCCCTTCTCGTCCTCGGGCCCGCCGCCCAGCTGCAGGATGTCGTACCAGGCGCGCATGCGCATCCCGCCGTTGATGGTCACCGGCTGGATCGGCGCGTGGGGAAAGACGAAGCGCAGGCGAAGCGCGGCGGGAAGGCGGAGCTCCGGCACGATCGGCTCGAAGTCGTGCCCGTCGGCGCCCAGGCCGTGCAGCCAGATCACCGCCGCGTCCGGGTTCGCGCCCGTCTCGATCTCGATTTCGTCCATCCCGGAAGTTTAGCGCGATGAATCTCTACTTCCGGCTCGCGTGGATCCTCCTGCGCGCGCTCGCGGCGCCCTCCGTCGCGCCCGGCGAAACGATCGAGCTGCGGCTGCGCGTGCTGCCCAACGACCTCGACCTGAACGGCCACGTGAACAACGGGCGCTACCTCACGCTCGTCGACCTCGGCCTCGCCACGCTCTTCGTGCGCAGCGGGTTCCTGCGCCTGTGCCTCGCGCGGCGCTGGCGGCCGATGGGCGGCGGGAGCATCGCCTATTTCCGGCGCGGGCTCACGCTCTTCCAGGCCTACACGCTGCGCTTCACGCTCGTCGGCTGGGACGAGTTCTGGAATTACTGCGCCTTCGAGTTCGTGCGCGAGGGCGCGCTGCACGCGCACGGCTTCGTGAAAGGGGCCGTGTCGCGCCCGGGCGGGCTCGTCCCGAACTCGGAAATCTATCCTGCGCTCGGAATCACCCAGCCTTCGCCGCCGCTTCCCGATGCGCTGCGCGCCTGGATCGCCGCCGATACGCTGCTCGGCGAGCGCGCGCGCCGGCCGGCCTAGCCGGGCTTCTTCCGCAGCGCCGATTTCGGTCGGAAGGCCTTCACCACCGCCTCGTGCGTCTCGATGTACGGGCCGCCGATGAGGTCGATGCAGTAAGGAACTGCCGCGAAGATGCCGGGTGCATCGGGCAAGCCTTGCAGCGTCTCGCGGATGGATTTCGGCTGGCCGGGAAGGTTGATGATGAGGCACCCGCACCGTGCGCCGCGCCGCTGGCGCACCACCGCCACCTGCCGCGACAGGATTGCGGTCGGAACGAACTTGAGGCTGATCGCGCGCATCTGCTCGCCGAAGCCGGGCAGCACCTTGTCCGCCACGGCGAGCGTCGCCTCCGGCGTCACGTCGCGCGGCGCCGGGCCCGTGCCGCCCGTCGTGAGGACGAGATGGCAGCCGCGGTCGGCGAGCTCGATGAGCGTCTGCTCGATGACCGGCTGCTCGTCGGCGATGAGGCGCGTTTCGTCGCGCCACGCGGGCGATGCGATGGCCGAGGCGAGCCACTCCTTGAGCGCGGGGATGCCTTCGTCGCGGTAGACGCCCGCGGAGGCGCGATCGCTGATCGAGACGAGCCCGACGAGAAGTGTTTCCTCGCTCATTTCACCTCGAACACTTCCAGCTCGACGGACGCGGCGCGGCGCGCGCCGGTCGTCACGAAGAGCGTGCGATTGAGCCAGTCGTAGCGCGGCTCGGCCGTCTCCAGGCGCAAGGCGCCGCGCATGTAATAGGAAGAAGGATCGACTTCCCGGCCCTGGGCGAGCTCTTGCATCACCTGCGGCGGCCCATGGCGGTAAGCCTCGTGGCGCACGTAGAGGAGCGCGCCGTCGGAAGTCTCGAGCGTGTAGCGCGCGTCGAGCTCCGCGACGCCGTCGCGCCGGATCACCTGCCAGTCCGCGCCGCCGGGAACGACGCTTCCCTGCAGCTTCTCGCCCTTGAAGCGGCCGCCGAGGATCGGGATGATCCGCCGCCGTCCGTGCGGGCCTTCGCCCAGCTCGTGCACCGGTCCAAGCACGATCTCGCAGCGGTAGAGCGGCTCGAGCCGGATCACGCTCAGGCGCCCTTCAGGAAGCGGAAGAGCTCGCGGTAGGCGCGCGGCGGCTTGCCCGTTTCGCGCTCGAAGCGCGTGCGGCGAATGAGCGCGCGGAGCTGCTGCAGGTCCGCGTCCGGATGCTCGGCCGCGAATTGCGTGAGCGCCGACTCGTCCTCGACGAGCCGCTCGCGCAGCGCTTCGAGGCGCCGATGGCGCGCATTCGCCTGCGCCGAGCCGCCTTCGATTGCGGCGAGCGCGGCGCGGATGGGCTCGGGATCCGCGTCGCGCATCAGCCGGCCGATATATTGCATCTGGCGCCGCTTCGCTTCATGGCTGCGGATGCGCCTGGCTTCGAGCACGGCCTGCCGCAGGACGTCGGGCATTTCCAGCGAGGCGAGCTGCGACTCGGAGAGCGCCGCAAGCGCCGCGCCGAGCGCCTGCAGGTCGTGCATCTCCCGCTTGCGCTGGGTCTTGCTTAATATTTCGTCGGCCATCCGGCGCTATCATAGCCGCATGCCCAAGGTTCTTTCCAAGGCGCGCGCGACGCCGGCGCCCGCGTCCCCATCCGGATTTACCTGTACCCCCGAAGCGCTGCGCGAGCTCGCGAGCTTCGTGGTCGAACACTCGCGCAAGCGCGGCGCGAGCGCCTGCGATTGCGACGTTTCCGAGGCCCACGGCCTCTCCGTCACGGTGCGCAAGGGCCAGCCCGACGTGGTCGAGCACAATCGCGACCGCAGCGTCGGCGTGACGATCTACGTGGGCGAGCGCCCGCGCGCGCGGCGCGGCCATGCGAGCACGTCGGACCTCTCGCGACCGGCCCTCGAGCAGACGGTCGACGCGGCGCTCGCCATCGCGCGCCACACAGCGGAGGACGACTGCGCCGGCCTTCCGGAGCCCGAGCTCCTCGCGCGCGAGCTTCCGGACCTCGACCTCTACCATCCGTGGCCGATCGGCACCGAGGAGGCCGTGCGCCTCGCGCGCCGCTGCGAGGAAGCGGGGCTCTCGGTCTCGGACAAGATCACGAACTCCGAAGGCGCCACCGTCTCCGCGCAGCACTCGCAGTTCGTCTTCGCGAACAGCCACGGGTTCATGGCCGGCTACGCCGGCACGCGGCACTACCTCGCCTGCTCGCTCATCGCGGAGGACAAGGGCCTCATGCAGCGCGACGACTGGTTCTCGAGCTCGCGCGTGCCGGCGAGCCTCGCCGATCCGGCGGCGCTCGGCCGCTACACCGCGCGCCGCGCGCTCGCGCGGCTCGGCGCGCGCAAGATCGCGACCTGCGAGGCGCCGGTGCTCTTCGAGGCGCCGGCGGCGATCGGCCTCATCGGCCACTTTGTCTCCGCGGTGAACGGCTCGAGCCTCTACCGCAAGACCTCGTTCCTCCTCGACTCGCTCGGCAAGCAGGTCTTCTCGCCTCTCGTGCAGATCGACGAACGGCCGCTCGAGCCGCAGGGCTCGGCGAGCACGCCCTTCGACGAAGAGGGCGTCGCCACCCGATCGCGGCGAATCGTCGCCGACGGGACGCTCGAGGGCTACTTCCTCGGCACGTATTCCGCGCGCAAGCTCGGCATGCGCAGCACCGGGAATGCAGGCGGACACCACAACCTCGTGGTGCGCTCCGACGGTCCGGATTTCGAAGGCATGCTGCGCAGGATGGGCCGCGGGCTCCTCGTCACCGAGCTCATGGGCCAAGGCATCAATCCCGTCACGGGGGATTACTCCCGCGGCGCGGCGGGCTACTGGGTCGAAGGCGGCGAGATCCGCTTCCCGGTCGAGGAGATCACCATCGCCGGAAACCTGCGCGACATCTTCAAGGGCATAGCGGCCATCGGGTCCGACGTGCTCGTGAGGAGCGGCCGCTCGTGCGGCTCGATCCTCGTCGAGCGGATGACGATCGCCGGCGACTAGCCGATGTCGCGCGGCGCCTCGCGCGCCGCGGGCGAGCGCTTCACCGAGCGCAGGAAGCCGGCCACCGAGCGCCAGAAATCGTCGCGCCGCTCGACGCCGAGGTGCGTGGCGCCGGGCAGCAGCACCGTGCGCGCAAGCCCGCCCCAGCGGCTCGCCAGCGCGCGGCCGTTCTCCGCCGGCGTGATCTCGTCCTTCTCCGCGAGCACGAAGAGCGCCGGCGCGGAGATGCGCGGCGCGAGCGCCGCGCTGTCGTAGTGGCCGCCGACCAGCCACTCGACGAGGAGCTCCGGCAGGCGCTTTTCGCCGATCGCGGCGAAGCTGTCGAAGGGCGTGGCGAGGATCGCGGCGCGCACTTCGCGCGCTGCCGCGACCGCCACCGCCACGTAGGTACCGAGGCTGCGTCCGAGGACGACGATGTTGGACGCATCCACGTCGGGCCGCGCAACCGCCCAGTCGTAGACGAGCTTCGCGTCCTCGAGCGCGTGCGCCTCCGAAGGCGCGCCTTCGGAGAGTCCGAAGCCGCGGTAGTTCACCACCAGCCAGCCCCAGTCGTCAGGGAGGCGCGC
>JAFAGU010000139.1 GCA_019237595.1 Betaproteobacteria bacterium
CGGGCTCGTCGGGCTGCTGCCGATCGGCTGGATCGTGCTCAACATCATCCTCCTGCACCAGCTCACGGAGCAGAACGGCTCCTTCAACGTGTTGCAGGACTCGATTGCTACGATCACCGAGGACCGGCGCCTGCAGCTGCTGCTCATCGCGTTTGCCTTCGGCGCCTTCTTCGAGGGCGCGGCGGGCTTCGGCACGCCGGTCGCGGTGACGGCGGCCATCCTCATCGGCCTGGGTTTCTCGCCGCTTGCCGCTTCCGGGCTCTCGCTCATCGCCAACACGGCGCCGGTCGCCTACGGCGCCCTGGGAACGCCGATCATCACGATCGCCAAGGTGCACGGCTATGACGTGAATGCCATCTCCGCCATGGTCGGCCGCCAGCTTCCCTTCTTCTCGCTGCTCGTGCCCTTCTGGCTCATCTGGGCGTTCGCCGGGCGGCGCGGCATGCTTCAGATCTGGCCGGCGTTGCTCGTCACGGGCGTGAGCTTCGCCGTGCCGCAGTTCCTCGTCTCCAACTACATCGGCCCGGAGCTCGTCGACGTCGTCGCGGCGATGGTTTCCATGGCTTCGCTCGTGCTCTTCCTGAAGGTCTGGAAGCCGAAGGAGATCTGGAGATCGGTCTCGCTCAAGGGCCATGAAAACGATTCCGGCGAGGCCGGGCGCGCAAGCGACGGAAGCGCCGCGTTCCAGAAGCACGCCAGAGGGACCATCATCGTCGCCTGGATGCCCTGGGTGATCCTCACCGTGTTCGTGTTTGCATGGGGACTGCCGCCGGTGAGGGATTTCCTCAACAAGATCTACATGGCTAGCTTCCCGATCGACGGGCTGCACCAGCTCGTGCAGAAGATGCCGCCGGCGGTGCCGAAGCCGACGAAGGAAGGCGCGGTGTACGTGCTGAACCTGCTGTCGGCCACGGGCACCGGCATCCTGCTCGCGGCGCTGATCGGCGGCCTCGCCATGAAGTACAGCCCGCTGCAGCTCGTGAAGTCCTACGCGCGCACGATCTGGCTGGTGAAGTTCTCGCTCCTCACGATCGTGCTCATGCTCGCGCTCGGCACGCTGACCCGCTACTCCGGGCTCGATACCACGCTCGGGCTCGCCTTCGCGGCCACCGGCGTGTTCTATCCCTTTTTCGGAACGCTCATGGGCTGGCTCGGCGTCGCGCTCACGGGATCGGATACGGCCTCGAACGTGCTCTTCGGCGGCATGCAGAAGGTTGCGGCCGACCAGCTCGGCCTCTCGCCGACGCTCATGGGCGCGGCCAACAGCTCCGGCGGCGTCATGGGCAAGATGATCGACGCGCAGTCGATCGTCGTCGCGTCCACCGCGACGCGCTGGTTCAACCACGAGGGCGACATCCTGCGCTACGTGTTCTTCCACAGCATCGCGCTCGCCATGCTCGTGGGGCTGCTCGTGACGCTGCAGGCCTACGTCCCGCCGTTCACGGCGCTCGTCGTCGGGCACTGAGGCGCGCCGACTTGCGCTACGGAGTGAGCGAGCCCAGCGGAGGGGCGATTTCCTCGAGCGGCTTGCGCTCGGCGTCGACGCCCCGAAGGGCCGCCACGATCGCGGCCGCGCACATGAGGGCGGCGGCGAAGGCGTAGGCGGCGAAGAGGCCGGAGCGGCTGCCGCTCTGGATCATGGCGCCGAAGAGCGGCGGGCCGGCGAAGCCGCCCAGCGCGGTTCCCGCGGCATAGAAGAGCGAGATGGCGACGGCGCGCATCTCGAGCGGAAAGATCTCGCTCACCGTGAGGTAGGCGGAGCTCGCGGCTGCCGACGCGACGAAGAAGATCGCCGACCAGGCGAGCGCAAGGCCGGTCGGCCCGAGGGCGTCCTGGCTGAAGAGGTAGCCGGTAAAGAAGAGCCCGAGTCCCGCCAGCGCGTACGTGCACGCGATCATCGTGCGGCGCCCGACGGCATCGAAGAGCTTGCCCAGGATGAGTGGCCCGAGGAAGTTGCCGGCGGCGAAAGGAAACAAGTAGTACCCCACAGTCGTATCCGGGACGCGGTAGAAAGACGTGAGGACGAGTGCGTAGGTGAAGAAGATCGCGTTGTAGAAGAACGCTTGCGCGGCCATGAGGACGAGGCCGAGGCCCGTCCGCGCGCGATAGCGCGTGAGGAGCAAACGGACGATCTCCGCCCACGGCACCGCATGCAGGCTTCTCTGGCGCAGGACGCATGCCGGGCCGGGAAGCGCGCCGTGTTCGGCCGAGACCTGCGCCTCGATCTGCTCGACGATCGCCTCGGCCTCCGCCTCGCGACCGTGGACGAGCAGCCAGCGCGGGCTTTCGGGCACGTGCCGCCGCACGAGGAGGATCGCAACCGAGAGGACGGCCCCCAGCGCGAACGCGCCGCGCCACGCGATGTCCGGCTCGATGCGAGCCGAGTCGAGGAGGAGCACGCTCAATGCCGCGCCGAGCGCGGCGCCGATCCAGAAGGTGCCGTTCACGCCGAGGTCGACGCGGCCGCGCAGGCGCGCCGGAATGAGCTCGTCGATCGCGGAGTTGATCGCTGCGTATTCGCCCCCGATGCCGAAGCCGGTGGCGAAGCGGCAAAGCGCGAAGGACATGAGGTCGAAGGAGAACGCCGTCGCGAGCGTGGCGACGAGATAGAGGGCGAGCGTGACGAGGAAGATTCGCTTCCTGCCCAGCGTGTCGGCGAGGCGCCCGAAGACGAGCGCCCCGAGCACCGCGCCCGCGATATAGGCCGAGGCCGCCCAGCCGATCTCAGTCGCGCCGAGCCCCAGGGTGTCGGGGCGCTGCAGCGTCGGCCCAATGGAGCCCACCACCGTGACCTCGAGCCCGTCGAGCAGCCAGCTCACGCCCAAGGCCACGACCACCCGCCAGTGCCACCGGGACCAGGGCAACCGGTCGAGCCGGGCGGGGATGGAGGTCTCTAGGACCGCGGGCCTGTCCATGCGCCTTGGACCGCCGCAGCCAGGGAAAGTCGCGCCGGAGCCGACTAGAATCCGCGGCGGCGGCTCGCGGGAAGAAGGTGAACCATTTCACGCCCGGGCCGACTGGGGAGGCATGTGGCAGGCGGGGATTCGGACATCGAGCTTCTGGGCCGCATGGCGCTTCGGGACGAGGCGGCCATGAAGCTCTTCTACGAGCGCCACAAGTCGATGGTCGGGCGCCTCGCGTTCGCGAGCGGCCTCTCCGACACCGACGCGGCGGATCTCGTCCAGGAGGCGTTTATCCGCGCCTGGGGCGCCGCCGGCTCCTTCCGTGGCCAGTCGAGCGCGGCGAGCTGGCTTCGCGGCATCGTCCGCCACTTGATCGCCGACCACATCGATGCGGCGGTGCGCGGCCGGTCGGTGTTCGCGTCTCCCCGGCCGCCGGCGGGCGAAGAGGACGAGGAAGATTACGCCGCCCGCGCGGAATCGCCGGATCCGGGGCCCGAGAAGCTCGCCGAGCTCGCCCAGTCGAAGCGCTGCATCGATTCCTGCCTCGCGAAGCTCGGCAAGCTCCACCGCGAGGTGCTCTCGCTTCGCATCACCGGCCCGGAATACAAGGAACAGGAAGTCGCGCAGCTCCTCGGCGTGCCGCTCGGCACCGTGAAGAGCCGGACGAGCATCGCCCTCAAGCAGCTCTCGGCCTGCGTGACCCGCTGCTCGGAAGGAGGCTCGCATGGCTGACGTGCTTTCGCGCGAGGAGCGCGGCGAGCTCCTCTTCTCCTATGCGGCCGGCACGCTCGACGATGCCGCCCGTCGCGGCGTCGAGGCGCTCCTCGATGCCGATCCAGGACTGCGGAACGAGCTCGCCTGGTACGAAGCGGTGTGCGACGGCGTGATCGAGTCGCTGCCCGAGCCGCGCGCGCTTCCGTCCGCCGACGACATCGTCGACAGGATCGGTCCCAAGCGAGCGCAAGCCGCCGCGCCGTTCTGGCGCGCCTGGCTCGCGCCCGCGGCCGGCGCGCTAATCGTCGTTCAGGCAGTCGCGATCGGCTGGCTCGCGAGCGAGCGGCGGGAGACGCAGCTCTACCGCTCGGCCGCCTCCTCGCGCGGCGAAGCGAAGGCGGTGGTGTTCGTGGTCGCCTTCCAGCCGGAGACGCCGGAGGCGAAGGTTCGCGCGCTCCTCGTCAAGGCGGGCGCGACCATCGTCGACGGCCCCAAGCAAATGGGCGACTATCACGTCGCCGTGCCCGCGAACCGCGCGCAATACGCGCAGCAGCTCTTCCAGGATTCCGGGATTACCGAATACGTCCGCCGGCAGGAATGAGATTCGCGCTTCTCTTCGTTGTCGCGGTCGCAGCCTTCGCGGCGCGGGCCGAAACCGAGCCGCGCGTGGCGCTGGTGATCGGCAACGCCGCTTATACCGCGCCCGAGCCGGCGCTCAGGAACCCTGTCAACGATGCCCAGGCCGTGGCGCAGGCGCTGCAGGAGGCGGGCTTCAGCGTGAAGCTCGTCGCCGACGCCGACCACGCGAGCATGCGGCGCGCCGTGCGCGAGTTCGAGGACATGCTGCGGAAGCAGAAGGGCGTGGGCTTCTTCTATTTCGCGGGCCACGGCATGAACGTCGAGGGCCACAACTTTCTCGTGCCGATCGGCGCCCACCTGCAAAGCGAGGACGAGGCGCTCGAGCGCGCCATCGACGCGAACCAGCTGATCATCCGCCTGCGCGACACGGGGTCGCGGCTCAACATCGTGGTGCTCGACGCGTGCCGCGACAACCCGCTCACGAAGCCGCAGTTCGCCGCGCGGGGCGCGGCGGCGCCTTCGCCGGAGGGCCTGGCGCCGATGCGCCCGGCGAGCGGCACGCTCGTTGCATTCGCCGCCGAGCCCGGCCGCATCGCTGGCGACGGCACGGGCGAGCGCGGCCTGTATGCGAGGCACCTCGTGCGCTTCATCCGCACGCCGGGCCTTTCGCTCGAGCAGGTGTTCAAGCGCGTGCGCGAGGCGGTCGAGCAGGAAACCCGCGGCGCGCAGGTGCCGGTCGAGTTCAGCACCCTCACCGGCGGGGACTTCTACTTCCTTACCGCGGGCGGCAAGTAG
>JAFAGU010000045.1 GCA_019237595.1 Betaproteobacteria bacterium
CAGATCGTCGACCCACTTCACTTCCTCGGGCGGCTCGACCGTCTCGAGGTTCAGGTTGACGACGACCGGCTCCTGGCCCGATCGCACCAGCACGCAGTCCAGCTCCTGATCGGGCGCGGCGTTGATCTCCTGGTGCGGCACGTACGGCGGGACGTAGATGAAGTCGCCCGGGCCGGCTTCTGCAACGAACTCGAGCTTCTCTCCCCAGCGCATGCGCGCACTGCCGCTCACGACGTAGATCACGCTCTCCACCGGGCCGTGGTGGTGGGCACCGGTCTTCGCCTTTGGGTGGATCACCACCGTGCCGGCCCACAGCTTTTCGGCGCCCGCCCGCGCGTAGGTGATGGCGGCGGCGCGGTTCATCCCAGGCGTCTGCGGCGTGTTGACGTCGAGCTCGTTCGCGTGCACCACGCGAACGCCGTCGAGCTTCCACTTCGGCCTGTCGCCTCCACCCGCCATGCAGGAATCATAATCCTGCCCGGAGGTCCTATCGATCTTGGGCGCGAACCAGCCTCTCGAGCGGGCGGCGGAAACGGCGGGCCGCGGGGCGGACGTGTCGGCGGCGCCCGACCGGGCCGTCACGCGCGCGGAGTTCATCGGGCTCTTCACGGCCGTCTTCCTCCCGATGTTCATGGCGGCGGTCGACCAGACGCTCCTTGCCACCGCGACCCCGGCGATCGCCGCGTCCCTCGGCGGCTTGCGGGACACCTCCTGGATCGCCGTGTCGTACCTGCTCGCGTCCGCCACGGTCGTGCCCGTCTATGGGCGGCTCGGCGACCGGCGCGGCCGGCGCGACATGCTGCTCGTTGCGCTCGCCATCTTCGTCCTGGGCTCGCTCGCTTGCGGGGCGGCGCAGTCGCTGCCGCAGCTCGTCGCCGCGCGCGTACTGCAGGGCTTGGGCGGCGGAGGCCTGATGACGCTCTCGCAGGCCTTGATCGGCGAGATCGTGCCGCCGCGAGAGCGCGTGCGCTTCCAGGCCTATTTCGCCCTCGTATTCACGAGCTCGAGCATCGGCGGGCCGGTGCTCGGCGGGCTGGTGGTCTCGCATGCGAGCTGGCGGTGGCTCTTCCTCGCCAACCTGCCGCTTGGGGTTCTGGCGGCATGGCGGCTGCTTCGCGTGCCGAAAGGCGAGGGGCACCCGCCAAGAGCCGGCGGAATGGATCTCGCCGGGCACGTGCTCTTCGCCGCGGGCGCGCTGGCGCTGCTGTATTGGCTGACTTCCGGCGGCCATCGCTTCGCGTGGAGCTCGCCGCAGAGCTACGGATTGTGCGCGCTCGCGATCGCGTGCCTCGGCATGCTGGTGGTGAACGAGCGCCGGCAGGCGGCGCCGTTCCTCCCCGTCGAGCTGCTCGCCGAGAAGACGATCGGGCTCTCCGCCGTGCTCGTCGTGTGCTTTGCCGCCTGCCTCTTCTCGATGATCTTTTTCCTCCCGATCTACCTGCAGCTCGGGCATCACCTGAGCGCGCAAAGCTCAGGGTTGCTCCTCCTGCCGGTGACGGCGGGGATGGTGACCGGCTCGATGGGCTCGAGCCGCGTCCTCTCGCGTACCGGGCGGCCGCACTGGATCCCGGTCGCCGGGATGGCGCTTTCTTCGGCGGCGCTGCTTGCGCTCGCGATCCTGCCGCCGGACGTCTACGTGGTGGTCGCGATGGGATTCCTGACCGGCACCGGGTTCGGCACCGTCATGCCTACGAGCCAGGTGGTGATGCAGACGCTCGCGGGACGCTCGCGCCTGGGCGCGGCCACTTCGATTGCGTCGCTTGCGCGCTCGACGGGCGGCGCGGCCGGCGCGGCGCTCTTCGGCGCGATCGTATTCGCTTTCGTGCCTAACGCGGACCGCACCGCACTCGACGGCGGGCTAGCCGAAAGCGAGCTCGCGCCGGTGGTGCGCGCGTTCCATCACGGGTTCCTCTGCGTCGCGGCTCTCGCGGCGCTCGCCGCTTTCACGGCAAGCCGCATTCCGCCGCTCACGCTCTGGCCGGCGAAGCCCGGCCGCGGAAACGAGCTCAGCGCTCCTCGGAGCGCGCCGGGAGATTGAGGTCCGGCAGCTCGTGCGCCGAGAAGCCCGGCCCGGCGGGTTTCTCCGCCTGCGGTTGCGGCTTCACCGTGCCTTTCTTGGGACGCCCGGGGCGGCTCGTGACGTAGAAGGTCTTCAGCGGCGGCACGACCGGCGGCTTCTCGAGGTACAGGCAGTCCGCCTCGCTCGGCATGCTCGCGAGCGAGCCGATGCGCTTTCGGCCGAGGAAGATCGTGTAGCGCAGCATGTGCGCCGAGTGCGGGATGGGCTGAGCGATGACGGTGTACTTGCCTAGGTTGAAGCGCTTCTGCTCGAGGCTGGGAAGACTCACGCGAGGGCTTTCGAGAAAAGGAGGGGTGAAGGGACGGCGACCAAGGGTAAACGCATGATTATACGCTATTCCTCGCCCTCGTGCCGCCTGATTCCTCTGCCCACGGAAGGTGGCCGGGCATAATGGCGGTCAGGTAAACCCTGACAACCCATCCTGAGCGACCCTGTGCCCCATCGAGCCAGAGAGATCCGCTCCGTCCGCAGGGACTCCACGGGGCGGATCACCCATCTCGTCGGCGTGGACGACCAAGGCGCTCGATGGGAATCGAGTGTCGAGGAAGCGACGGGGGCGCTGGCTTCCCGGGAGCAGTGGCTCTACGTCGTGCGCGAAGGCGAAGCAATGCTCGTGAACCTGGTTCGACAGGGCGGCAACGTGGTCATCATCACGCCCATCCACGGTCCCGTTCAGCTGCCGGACGAGTAGCTCAGGATTTGGCCCAGGAATCGCGCAGCGAGACGGTCCGGTTGAAGGCGGCGCAGTTCCGGGAGTCGGCAACGAAGTATCCGTGCCGCCCGAACTGGATGGGCTCCCTCGGCGGCGACGCGAGCGATGGCTCGAGCTGCGCGCGGGCGAGGCGCACCGAATCCGGGTTCAGATCCTCGAGCCCCTGCGGCTCGGCGACGCGAAACAGGCGGTCGTAGAGGCGAACTTCGGCGGGGTGGGCGTGACGTGCGCTCACCCAGTGGATGTTTCCTTTCACCTTGTATTGGTCCGCGCCCGGCGTGCCGGACTTCGAATCTTCGAAGTACGTGCAGTGCACCGCGTCGTTCGCCTTGTCGTAGCCGGTGCACTCCACAACGAAGCCGTAGCGCAGCCGCACCCGATTGCCGGGAAAGAGCCTGAAGTAGCCCTTCGGCGGCTCGGCGTTGAAGTCCTCGCGCTCGATCCAGAGCTCGCGTCCGAACGGCACGCTGCGAGTGCCCCACTCGGGCTTCTGCGGGTGGTTGGGCACCTCGCAGGCTTCTTCCTTGCCCGCGGGATAGTTGTCGATCACCAGCTTGAGGGGATCGAGCACCGCCATGCGCCGCGCCGCTCTCTCGTTCAAGTCCTCTCGCATGCAGTCCTCCAGGACGCCAAAGTCGATCACTTGGTTCGCCTTGGAGACTCCGATTCTTTCTGCAAACAGCTCGAAACCGCGAGGCGTATAGCCGCGCCTGCGTCCCCCAGCCAAAGTCGGCATGCGCGGGTCGTCCCATCCGTCGACATGCCCGCCCTCCACGAGCTCGATCAGCTTGCGCTTGCTGAGCAGCACGTACGTGAGGTTGAGGCGCGCGAACTCGATCTGCTGCGGAAGCGGCCGCTCGAGCAGGCCGCCGTGCGCGAGCTTTTCCAGGAGCCAGTCGTAGAACGGGCGCTGGTCTTCGAACTCGAGCGTGCACAGGGAATGCGTCACCTTCTCGACCGCGTCCTCGATTGGGTGCGCGTACGTGTACATCGGGTACACGCACCACTTGTCGCCGGTGCGGTGGTGGGCGGCCTTGCGGATGCGGTAGAGCACCGGGTCGCGCAGGTTGATGTTGGGCGAGCGCATGTCGATCTTCGCGCGCAGGACGTGCTCGCCGTCGGCGAATTCGCCCGCCTTCATGCGCCGCAGGAGGGAGAGGTTCTCCTCGGGGGAGCGGCCCCGGAAGGGCGAGTCCTTTCCAGGCTCCGTGAACGTGCCGCGATGGTGCCGGATGTCGTCGGCCGACTGGCTGTCGACGTAGGCGTGGCCCGCCGTCACGAGATGTTCGGCGCAGGCATACATGAAGTCGAAGTAGTCCGAGGCGAA
>JAFAGU010000106.1 GCA_019237595.1 Betaproteobacteria bacterium
GCGAGGACATCGCCCGCTTGCGCGCGGACATTTCGAAGGAGGCCGGGTTCCCGCTCATCCTCAAGGCGAGCACGAGTGGAAAGCTGGCGGCCTTCGCGCGGCACAAGGACACCGCGCGGCTCTCCCAATCGGGCCCCGCGACGCCGGATCACCTGATCTACACGAAGCCCTGGCCCATGATCGGGTGCGATGCCGCGGCTTATTCGGAACGCTATCGAAAGTATTTCGAGGCCCACAAGGCTCCGGGCAATGTCATGCTCGATCCGGCGCCGAGGATCGTCCTCGACCCGCAGCTTGGCGCCCTCAGCGCCGGCCGCGACGCTCGCGAGGCCGCCGCCGCCGGAGAGATCTACGAGCATACGGTCGATGTCATCCTGCAAGCAGAGGCGCTGGGGGGATGGAAGGCCGTCTCGGAAGACCACCTCTTCGACATCGAATACTGGGAGCTCGAGCAGGCCAAGCTGGCGAAGGCACACGATGCCCTGCCCTTCGCCGGCGAAGTGGCGCTCGTCACGGGCGCAGCTTCGGGAATCGGGCGCGCTTGCGTCGATTCGTTCCTCCGGCGCGGCGCGGCGGTCGTGGCGCTCGACATCAATCCGGCGGTCGCCTCGCATTGGTCCCGCCCCGACGTGCTCGCGCTGCAATGCGACCTGACGGACTTTTCTTCCGTAGATGAAAAGCTGGACCAGGCGGCCCGACAATTCGGGGGCCTGGACATGCTCGTCCTCAACGCGGGGATCTTCCCCTCCTCCGAACCGCTCGCGGACGTGGCGCTCGAGACCGTGCGAAAGGCGATGGCGGTCAACGTCGATGCAAACCTGCATCTCATGCAGGCGTGCCACGCTCTCCTCAAGCTCGCGCCGCGCGGCGGGCGCGTGGCGGTTGTCGGCTCCCGCAACGTCCCGGCGCCCGGTCCCGGTGCCGCCGCATACTCTGCCTCCAAGGCAGCCATGAACCAGCTCGTGCGCGTGGCCGTGCTCGAGTGGGCCAAGGACGGCATTCGCATCAACTCTCTCCATCCCGATGCGGTGTACGACACGGGGCTCTGGACGCCCGAGGTCCTCGCCTCCCGCGCCAAGGCCTACAACATGACGATCGAGCAGTACAAGAAGCGCAACCTCCTCAAGACGGAAGTCGCCTCGCGAGACGTCGCCGAGCTTGCCGCAGAGCTCTGCGGGCCGCTCTTCGCCAAGACCACCGGCGCGCAGATCCCGGTCGACGGCGGGAACGAGCGCGTAGTGTGATGGACCCGGCGAACCACGGCGCGAGCGCCGTCCAGCCGATCCGGTGGCATGGCGACTCGGTCGAATTCCTCGACCAGCGACTCCTGCCTCGAGAGCTTTCCTACGTAACGTGCAGGAACGCCGATGAGGTCGCGCGGGCCATCAGGGACATGGTCGTGCGCGGGGCTCCGGCCATCGGCTGCGCCGCGGCCTTTGGCGTCGTCCTGGACCACGGGTCTCCTCACTCGTACGAGGTCCTCGCGGCGAGCCGCCCGACTGCGGTGAATCTGTTCTGGGCGCTGGGCCGGATGCGGGCAGCGAAGGACCTTCGGGCGGAGGCGGAGAAGATCTTCGCGGAGGACCTTGCGGCCAACCGGCGGATGGGCGATCTCGGCGCCGAGCTCATTCCCGAGCGCGCGCGCGTCATGACGCATTGCAACGCCGGCGCCCTCGCGACCGCCGGATACGGGACGGCCCTCGGCGTCATTCGCTCCTCCAAGTCCAAGCACATTTCGGTCATCGCGAGCGAAACACGCCCTTACCTCCAGGGTGCGCGGCTCACGGCCTGGGAAATGGTGCAGGAAGGCATCCCGGTCACGCTCATCACGGACAACATGGCCGGGCACCTGATGAGCCGGGGCGAGGTCGACGTCGTGGTCGTCGGCGCCGACCGCATCGCCGCGAACGGCGATACCGCGAACAAGATCGGCACCTATCCCCTCGCCGTCCTCGCCAGCCGCCACGGCATTCCGTTCTACGTCGCCGCGCCGTCCTCCACGTTCGACCTCGACATTGCGTCGGGCCGCGACATCCCCATCGAGGAACGGCCGGAGGCGGAGGTCCTGGGCTACCGGGAGACGCGCTGGGCGCCCGACGGCGTCAAGGTGCGCAACCCGGCCTTCGATGTCACGCCGGCCGGGCTCATCACCGCCATCGTCTGCGAGAAGGGCATTGCCCGGCCGCCGACCCGGGAGAGCATCGCCGCCTTGCTGCGCTAGCTATTCCCGGATTTCGACTTCCGTATAGGCGGGCACCAGATCGAACAGCTCGACGATGTCGCGGTTGCGCATCCTGATGCAGCCGATCGACCCGGGCTTGCCCATCTCGGCGGTATCGGGCGAGCCGTGGATGTAGATGTAGCGGCGCATCGTATCGACGTCGCCCAGGCGATTTTTCCCGCGCTCCTTTCCCGAGAGCCAGAGCAGGCGCGTGAGCATCCAGTCCCGGCCCGGGTACCTCGCATGCAGCTCGGGGCTCCAGGTTTCCCCGGTGGGACGGCGCCGGACGAAGACCGCATTGAGCGGCTGGCCCGCGCCGATTTTCGCCCGCACGATGTGGCGGCCGCGCGGCGTGCAGAAGCTGCCGTTCTTCTCGCCGGCGCCGTTCTTGGCGGTGGAAACCGAGTAGCTCTTCAGCACCTTCTTGCCATCCCTGAGGACGAGCTGCTGCTTGCCGATGTCGATCTCGATCTTCATCGCTTCGCGGCGAAGAAGGCGCTCAGCAGCGCGCCGCATTCATCGGCGAGCACGCCGCTCTGCATTTCGACCTTGCTCTTCAAGACGAGCTTCTTCGGATCCCTGGCGCCGTATACGACGCGCGCGATCCTCGCATGGAACATCGCGCCGACGCACATGTCGCAGGGCTCGAGCGTCACGTACATCGTCGCGCCGGTCAAGCGGTAGTTCCTATTCGAAGAAGCGGCGGCACGAAGCGCCTGGATCTCGGCGTGCGCGGTGGGATCGTTGGCGGCGATCGGCCGATTCCATCCTTCGCCGACGACTTCGCCGTCCATCACGACGACGGCGCCGATCGGGACCTCCCCTTCCCCCTCAGCCCGGCGCGCGAGCTCGATCGCCCGGCGCATGAAGCCTTCGTCGCTCACTCCCACTCGATGGTCGCCGGCGGCTTGGACGAGACGTCGTAGACCACGCGGTTGATGCCGCGAACCTCGTTGATGATGCGGCTCGAGACCTTCGCCAGGAGCTCGTGCGGCAGCGGCGCCCAGTCCGCCGTCATGAAGTCCGTCGTCTGCACGGCCCTCAGCGCGACCACGTACTCGTAGGTGCGGCCGTCGCCCATGACGCCGACCGACTTCACCGGGAGGAACACGGCGAACGCCTGGGCGGTCTTGTCGTACCAGCCCGAGCCGCGCAGCTCCTGGATGAAAATGTCGTCCGCGCGCTGCAGGAGGTGCACGTATTCCTTCCTCACTTCGCCGAGGATCCTGACGCCGAGGCCGGGACCCGGGAACGGGTGGCGAAAGACCATGTCGCGCGGCAGCCCGAGCGCGAGGCCGAGCTCGCGCACTTCGTCCTTGAAAAGGTCGCGCAGCGGCTCGAGCAGCTTGAGGTGCAGCGTCTCGGGCAGCCCGCCGACGTTGTGGTGGGACTTGATCGTCTTCGCCTTCTTCGTCTTCGCACCGGCAGATTCGATTACGTCCGGATAGATCGTCCCCTGGGCGAGCCATCGGGCGTTCCTGACCCTTCCCGCTTTTTCCTGGAATACCTCTACGAAGTGCTTGCCGATGATCTTTCGCTTCTCTTCGGGATCGGAAACGCCCCGGAGGGCGGCGAGGAACTCCTCCGAAGCGTCGACGTGGTCGACCTTCACGTGCATGTGCTTCGCGAAGGTCTCCATCACCTGCCTCGCCTCGTTCAGGCGCAGGAGCCCGTGATCGACGAAGACGCAGGTGAGCTGCTCGCCTATGGCGCGGTGGATGAGCGCGGCCGCGACCGAGGAGTCCACGCCGCCCGAGAGGCCCAGGATGACCTCGTCGCGGCCGACCTGTTCCTTGATCCTCTGCGTCAATTCGGAAACCAGCGCGGGCATGTTCCAGTCGCCCCCGCAGCCGCAAATCTCGCGCACGAAGCGCTCGAGCAGCTTTTTTCCCTGGAGCGTATGGGTGACCTCGGGATGGAACTGCACGGCGTAGTACCCGCGCGATTCGTCCGCCATTCCCGCGATCGCGCATGAGTCCGTGGAGGCCATGACCTTGAAGCCCGCCGGCATCGCGACCACCTTGTCGCCGTGGCTCATCCAGACTTTCAGCATGCCGTGGCCTTCGGGCGTCCGGTGGTCTTCGATCCCGGAAAGAAGCTTCGTGTGCCCTCGGGCGCGGACTTCCGCGTAGCCGAACTCCCGCACGGACCCGGCCTCGACGCGGCCGCCCAGCTGCTGCGCCATGGTCTGCATGCCGTAGCAGATGCCGAGGACCGGCACGCCGAGCCTGAACACGGATTCGGGCGCCTTGCCGGCATCCGGGTCGTAGGCCGAAAGGTGGCTGCCGGAAAGGATGACGCCCTTCGCCCCGAACTCGCGCACAAAGGCGTCACTTACGTCGTACGGGTGGATCTCGCAGTAGACCTTCGCTTCGCGCACCCGGCGCGCGATGAGCTGGGTGTATTGCGCGCCGAAATCGAGGATGAGGATCTTCTCGTGCAACTTATTCGACTCGGTAGTTCGGCGCCTCTTTCACGATCTGGACGTCGTGCACGTGCGATTCGCGGATGCCTGCGGCGGTGATCTCGACGAACTGGGTCCGCGTGCGCAGCTCCTCGATCGTGGCGCAGCCGGTGTAGCCCATGCTCGCGCGCACGCCGCCCATGAGCTGCTGGATGACCGGGATCGCGCTCCCCTTGTAAGCCACGCGCCCCTCGACGCCTTCGGGAACGAGCTTGTCGACGTTCATCTCCGCTTCCTGGAAATAGCGGTCCGCGGCGCCCTTCTGCATCGCGCCCAGCGATCCCATGCCGCGGTACGCCTTGTAGGAGCGCCCCTGGTAGAGCTCGATTTCGCCGGGGGACTCCTCCGTTCCGGCAAAGAGCGAGCCGAGCATTACTGCATGCGCGCCCGCGGCGAGCGCCTTGGCGACGTCGCCCGAGTAGCGGATTCCGCCGTCGGCGATGAGCGGGACCCCGGTGCGGCCGATCGCCTCGGCCACGTTCTGGATGGCCGTGATCTGCGGAACGCCGACGCCCGCGACGATGCGCGTCGTGCAGATGGAGCCCGGGCCGATGCCGACCTTGACGCCGTCGGCCCCGTGGTCTACGAGCGCCTTGGCGCCGTTGCCCGTACCGACGTTGCCGCCGATTACCTCGACGCGGAACTTCTTCTTGATCCATTGCACGCGGTCAAGGACGCCCTGCGCGTGCCCGTGGGCCGTGTCTACGACGAGCACGTCCACCCCGGCTTCCACGAGCGCGGCGACGCGCTCGTCCGTGCCCTCGCCCACGCCCACCGCTGCGCCGACGCGAAGCTTGCCCTGCGCGTCCTTGGAAGCATTCGGCGTCTTCGTCTCCTTGAGGATGTCCTTCACCGTGACGAGGCCCTTCAGGTGGAATTCCTCGTCCACGACCAGCACGCGCTCGAGGCGGTGCTGGTGCATGAGGCGCATCGCTTCCTCGCGGCTCGCGCCCTCGCGCACGGTCACGAGCTTGCGCTGCGGCGTCATGATGGCCTTCACCGGCTGGTCGAGCGCGGTCTCGAAGCGCAGGTCGCGGTTCGTGACGATGCCGACGACTTTTCCGCCCTTCACGACGGGAAAGCCCGAGATGCCGTGCTCGCGCTGCAGCGCCATCACTTCGCGCACCGTCATCTCCGGCGGAATCGTCATCGGGTCGCGCAGCACGCCCGACTCGAAGCGCTTCACCTTCGCCACTTCCGCCGCCTGCGCCGCCGGCGGCATGTTCTTGTGGATGATGCCGATGCCGCCCTCGCGCGCGATGGCGATGGCGAGGCGAGCCTCCGTGACCGTGTCCATGGCGGCGGACACGAGCGGGATGTTGAGCTCGAGATTGCGGGTGAGTCGGGTCTTCAGGGAAACTTCGCGCGGCAGGACGCGCGAGTGGGCGGGCAGGAGGAGGACGTCGTCGAAGGTCAGAGCCTTCTGGATCACCCGCATCAGCTTTCCTCTGGGCGCAAAAATCGATTATACGCGCTTTCGTCCGGCCCGTCCGGCGGACGCCCTGCGGCGCCGCGCTTCCTTGGCGTCGAGGCGAAGCGGCCGGTAGATTTCCACTCGGTCACCGTCCTCGAGCACCGTCTCGCGCCCGGCAATCCGGCCATGAATACCCGTCTTCATTCCGTCGGCCGTGAAACCGGAAGCCGCAACGGCGTCGGCGAGCGTCGCTCCCTCGGAGAGGCGAAGCGTCACCGCCTCCGGGGGCGACACGACCTCAACCGTGATGGCCATAGACCTCGTCGGCGCGCCTCGCGAAGGCATCGACCATGGTGTCCGCGATGCGGTCGAAGAGCGGCTCGAGGAGCTTCGCGAGCGTGCGGCTCGCGAACTCGTGCTCGAGGCTGAAGTCGATGCGGCAGGCTTCCGCCGACAGCGGTGTAAATCGCCACGCGGCAACGAAATGGCGGAACGGGCCCTCGACCAGGCGCATGTCGATCGACTCGGCCGCGTGGTTCTCGTTCAGCGTCGTGAACGACTGGCGAAGGCCGCGCATGCCGGCCGTGATCCTCGCCTTCGTGAACGCGCCTTTCTCGAGCACGCGCGCCTCCAGGCACCACGGGAGGAAGCGCGGATAGGACTCGATGTCCTGCACGAGCGCGTAGAGCTCGGGCGCGCCGTGCGCGACGATCGCCGATCGCTGGATGCGCTTCATGCGAGAATGATTTTCGCCCTATGTCGATCGTCGAGAACCGGAAGGCCTTCCACGATTATTTCATCGAGGAGCGCTACGAGGCCGGCCTCGCCCTCTCCGGCTGGGAGGTGAAGGCCATCCGCGCCGGCCGCGCCCAGCTCGCCGACGGCTACGTCATGGTGCGCGGCGGCGAGATCTTCCTCATCGGAGCGAGCATCAGCCCGCTCCCGACCGTGTCGACCCATTTCGTCCCGGACCCGACGCGCAGCCGCAAGCTCCTCCTGCACGCGGATGAAATCAAGCGGCTCGTGGGCAAGGTGGAGCAGCGCGGCTACACGCTCGTGCCGCTCAACCTGCACTACAGCAAGGGACGCATCAAGCTCGAGATCGGCCTCGCGCGCGGCAAGCTCAAGCACGACAAGCGCGCGACGGAACGGGAAAAGGACTGGAACCGGGAGAAGCAGCGGTTGCTACGCAGCCGCTGATTTCGACTTCCTTTCCTCGGCGCTCCCGGCTAGCGCCATCCAGGTGGAGACCACCGTATCGGGGTTGAGCGACATGCTCTCGATCCCCTGCTCCATGAGCCAGCGCGCGAGGTCAGGGTGGTCGGAAGGGCCCTGGCCGCAGATGCCGACGTACTTGCCCTGCTTGCGGCAGGCGCGGATCGCCATGGAGAGCATCGCCTTGACGGCGTCGTCGCGCTCGTCGAAGTGGCCGGCGACGAGCCCCGAGTCGCGGTCGAGGCCGAGCGTGAGCTGCGTGAGGTCGTTGGAGCCGATGGAGAAGCCGTCGAAGAGCTCGAGGAACTCGTCCGCGAGCACGGCGTTGGACGGCAGCTCGCACATCATGACGATGCGCAGCCCGTTCACGCCGCGCTTGAGGTGGTTCTTCTCCAGGAGGCCCAGGACTTCCTTCCCTTCGCTGATCGTGCGCACGAAAGGCACCATGAGCTCGACGTTCGTCAGGCCGAGCTCGTCGCGTACCTTCCTCATCGCCGCGCACTCGAGCTCGAAGCACTCGCGGAAGCTCTCCGCCGCGTAGCGCGAGGCGCCGCGGAAGCCGAGCATCGGGTTCTCCTCGTCGGGCTCGTAGCGCTCGCCGCCGAGGAGCTTCTTGTATTCGTTCGACTTGAAGTCGGACAGGCGCAGGATCACGGGCTTGGGCCAGAACGCGGCCGCGATGGTCGCCACGCCCTCGACCATCTTCTCTCGGAAGAACGTGCGGGGGTCCGCGTAGCCCCGGATCTTCTCCCGGATCTGCCTCTTCAGCGGGCCGTCGAGCTTCTCGAATTCCAGGCAGGCCTTCGGGTGGATGCCGATCTCGTTGTTGATGATGAATTCCAGCCGCGCGAGGCCCACGCCGGCGTTGGGCAGCTGCGCGAACTGGAACGCGAGCTGCGGATTGCCGACGTTCATGGAGATCTTTACCGCGATGCGCGGCATCTCGCCGCGCTCGCGCGTCGCCACTTCGAAAGGAATCAGGCCCTCGTAGACGTTGCCCGTATCACCTTCCGCGCACGAGACCGTGACCGGCTGGCCGTCCTTCAGACGCTGCGTCGCGTCGCCGCAGCCCACGACCGCCGGAATGCCGAGCTCGCGCGCGATGATGGCGGCGTGGCAGGTGCGCCCGCCGCGGTTCGTGACGATCGCGGCGGCGACCTTCATGACGGGCTCCCAGTTGGGGTCCGTCATGTCGGTGACGAGGATGTCGCCCTCCTTCACCTTGGACATTTGCGATGCGTCCGGGACGATGCGCACGGTGCCGCTGCCGATCTTGTGGCCGATCGCGCGCCCGGTAGCCAGCACGCGGCCGCTTCCCTTAAGCGTGAACCGTTCCTCGACTTCGCGTTTGCGGGATTTCACCGTTTCCGGGCGAGCCTGCAGGACGTAGAGCCGGCCGTCGGCGCCGTCCTTTCCCCATTCGATGTCCATCGGCCGGCCGTAGTGGCGCTCGATTGCCACCGCGTAGCGTCCCAGCTCGAGCACCTCGGCATCGGTGAGCGAGAAGCGTTCGCGATCCTTGGGATCGACGTCGACCGTGCGGGTGGAACCACCTGCCCGCTGCGTATCGGCGAAGATCATCTTCTGCGCCTTGGAGCCGAGCGTGCGCCGCACAACGGCCGGACGGCCCTTTTCGAGCATCGGCTTGTGCACGTAGAACTCGTCCGGGTTGACCGCGCCCTGGACCACCATCTCGCCCAGACCGTAGGACGAGGTAATGAAAACGACGTCGCGGAACCCGGATTCCGTGTCCAAGGTGAACATCACCCCCGCTGCGCCAAGGTCGCTGCGCACCATCTGCTGGACCGCGGCCGAAAGCGCGACCGACCCGTGCGCGAAGCCTTGATGCGCCCGATACGAAATCGCCCGGTCGTTGTAGAGCGAAGCGAAGACGTGCCGGATGGCGTCGAGGACGTTGTCCGCGCCGCTGATATTCAGGTAGGTCTCCTGCTGGCCCGCGAAGGAAGCGTCAGGCAAGTCCTCAGCCGTCGCCGAGGAGCGCACGGCAAATGAAGCGTTGCCCGAAGTACGCGCTTCAAGCTTTTGATAGAACGAACGAATGTCTTGCTCGAGCGCCGGGGGGAAGGCCTGCGCGAAGATCCAACCGCGGATCTCCCTGCCGCATGCCGAGAGCGCATCCACGTCCTGTGGATCGAGGGCGGCGATGCGGTCCTCGATGCGCTTGGCCAGGTTGCCGGCCGAGAGGAATTCTCGATACGCATCGGCGGTGGTGGCGAACCCTCCCGGTACCCGGATTCCGGCCGCCGACAGCGCCGCGATCATCTCGCCAAGGGAGGCGTTCTTCCCGCCGACCCGCTCCAGGTCTTTCAGGCGCAGGTCTTCGAGCCACGCGACGCGCATAAGCCTGATATTTTATCTTGTCGCTCCGACGCGACCCACCGCCTTCCGGCCTATCCATGGAGCAGCGCACCGTCTTCTTCGTCTCCGACGGCACCGGCATCACGGCCCAGATGCTGGGCCACAGCCTCCTCACGCAGTTCGAGGGCGTCGGGTTCAGCCAGGTCACCCTGCCTTTCGTGGACTCCGCCGAGAAGGCGGAGGAATGCTGCGCGCGCATCGAGGCGGAGGCGGCCAAGGGCAACGGCCGGCCGATCGTCTTCTCGACCCTCGTCAACCAGGAGCTGCGACAAGTCGTTCGCAGGGCGAACGCGCTCTTCCTGGATTTCTTCGAGACCTTCATCGACCCGCTCGAGGCGGGCCTCGGGATCAAGTCGAGCCATACGATCGGGCGCTCGCACAGCGCGATGGACAAGAAGGAGTACCAGCAGCGCATGGAGGCGATCAATTTCGCCATGGCGCACGACGACGGGTCCTCGCACCGCGAGCTCGGGCAGGCCGACGTAATCCTCGTCGGCGTTTCGCGCAGCGGCAAGACGCCGACCAGCCTCTACCTTGCCATGCAGTTCGGCGTGAAGGCGGCGAACTACCCGCTCATCCCGGAGGATTTCGACCGGGGCAACCTGCCCGAAGTGCTGAAGCCGCACAAGGGGCGCCTCTACGGCCTGACGATAGCCCCGGAGCGCCTGCACGAGATCCGCAAGGAGCGCCGGCCCGGCAGCAAGTACGCCGAGCTTGCGAACTGCCGCTATGAAGTCGCGCAGGCGGAGGACCTGATGAACCGCGAGGGGATCCGCAGCATCAACTCCACCACCAAGTCCATCGAGGAAATCGCCACCACCATCCTGCGCGAGCTCAGGATCGCGCGGCAAGTGTACTGACGAGCGGGATTGCCGGCGGCGGTCAGTCTTCCGGCGGAAGTTCCCGGTCGGGGAAAAGCTCTTCGTTGAACCCGAACTTCGTCATGTCCCGGATGCGCATCGGGTACAGCACGCCGTCAAGGTGGTCGACCTCGTGCTGGACGACCCGCGCGTGGAACCCCTCGACGTCGCGCTGGAATTTCTTGCCCGCCTCGTCGAAGCCGCTGTAGCGCAGGCGCTTGAAGCGGGGCACCCACCCGCGCATGCCGGGCACCGAGAGGCAGCCCTCCCAGCCCTCCTCCTCTTCCTCGGAAAGCGGCGTGAGCTTCGGATTGATGAGCACGGTGTCCGGCACCGGCTCGATATCGGGGTAGCGCGGATTGGAGGTGACGCCGAAGATGACCACGCGCAGGCCCACTCCGATTTGCGGCGCCGCGAGACCTGCCCCGTTGAGGTGCGCCATGGTATCGCGCATGTCGGCGAGGAGCTCCTGCAGCTCCGGCGTGCCGAATGCCTTCACCGGTGCCGACTTCTGCAGCAGGCGAGGATCGCCCATCCTCAGCACCGGCCGGATCATTGGCGGCAAAGCTCGTCGATGATCCGCCTCACCCGTCCCATCGACTCGGCGAGCACCGCTTCGATCTTGTCCAGCGGGATGGCATGCTCGCTATCCCCACGGCCGGCGGCGAAATTGGCGATCACGGCGATCGCCGCGTACTCGAGCCCGATCTCGCGCGCGAGCGACGCCTCGGG
>JAFAGU010000152.1 GCA_019237595.1 Betaproteobacteria bacterium
GGCCAGGCGGCGATGATCGGCCTCGGCCTCGCGCTCGCGCAACCGAAGCGCCGGGTGCTCGTCATCACCGGCGACGGCGAGATGCTCATGGGGCTGGGCTCGCTTGCCACCATCGGCGTGCAGCAGCCGACGAACCTCTCGATCGTCGTCATCGACAACGAGCGCTACGGCGAGACCGGCATGCAGCAGCCCTATACCGCCTCGGGCATCGACCTCGCGGCCGTCGCCGCCGGTTGCCGCTTTCCTTTCTCCCAAACCCTGCACCAGAAGGCGGAGCTCGCATCGCTCCGCAAGG
The DNA here is from genome assembly GCA_019237595.1 of Betaproteobacteria bacterium. Lineage (GTDB taxonomy): Bacteria > Pseudomonadota > Gammaproteobacteria > Burkholderiales > SG8-39 > SCGC-AG-212-J23. The sequence goes on from JAFAGU010000152.1 coordinate 296, forward strand.
CGATTCATTCGCACACCGGGCCGAACTTTGCCGTCGTGAAGGTGGCCGCGGAGAAAATTCCGCTCGTCCTGCCGCCGCGCGAAGGCGCGCTTCTCAAGGCGCGTTTCCGGCGCGCGCTGCTCGGTCGGAAAGCCGATCTCGACTAGCCGACGTGCTTGCGGAAGAACTCCAGCGTGCGCTCGCGAGCCTGCCTGGAGGCGGCGGCGTTGTACGAAGCGCGCTGGTCGCAATTGAAGCCGTGGCCGGCGTCCTTGTAGAAGTGCGTCGTGATTTCAGGATGCGCGGCGGCGATTGCCTTGGCCTGCTCCAGCGTCGGTGACTGGTCCTTCTCGCCGAAATTCGCCATCACCGGGATCCTGGGTTTCTCGTTGATGAAGTTCGGCATGCCGCCGCCGTAGTAGGGCACGGAGCAGGCGAGGCCCGGGGTGAGCGCCGCGGCGCGCCAGGCGACGGTGCCGCCCCAGCAGTACCCGACGATGCCGACCTTGCCGGCGCTCCTCGCCTCCGCCACGGCGGCCTCTACATCGGCGAAGGTGTTCTTCCAGTCGAGCTTCTGCATGATCGCCCGCCCCGCTTCGATCTCCGGTTGCGAATAGCCGGTCTCGTAGCCGCGCTGCACCCGGTCGAACATGGCGGGCGCGACGGCGAGGTAGCCGTCGGCGGCGAAGCCGTCGGCCACGGCGCGAACGTGGCTGTTCACGCCGAAGATCTCCTGGATCACGACGATGCCGCCGCGCGCCTTGGCCGCATTGGCTCCCGGGGGATCGGCCCGGTAGGCCGAGAGCTTGTGACCGTCGGAAGCGGTGAGCTCGATCATCCTGCCCATGGTTAGAATTCCTCCATGAAAAAAAGCGCCGAGGCGCTGCGCGAGCTTGCGCGGCGGGCACTCGAGAAAGCGGGCGCCCATTCTAAGATGGCCGAAGCCGCCGCGGACCACGTGGTTCGCGCCGAGTCGCAGGGCCTCGCGACGCACGGGATGTCGCGCATCCCGTTCTATTGCAGCATGCTGAGGAACGGCCGCGCCGACGGCGCCGCGCATCCCGCGATGATTGCGGACCATGCGGCGGTGTGCCTGATCGACAACCGGGATGCGCTGCCCTACGTCTCGGCGCGCTGGGCGATCGACGAGGTGATCCAGCGCGCGCGCAGGAACGGCATTGCCTTCGCCGGCATTCGCAACAGCGCGCACGTGGGCGTGCTCGGCATCCACCTCGAGCCGGTGGCGAAGGCAGGGCTCGTCGGTTTTGCGTTCACGAACTCTCCCGCGGCAATTCCGGCGTGGGGCGGGAAGAAGGGGCTCTTCGGCACGAATCCCGTGGCCGCCATTTTCCCGAGGAAAAACGGGGAACCGATCGTCGTCGATCTCGCGCTCACGACCGTCGTGCGCGGGAAGATCATGATGGCGATGAAGAAGGGCGACAAGATTCCGGAGGGCTGGGCGCTCGACCGCCATGGCAAGCCGACGACGGACCCGAAGGAAGCGATCGAGCATGGCAGCCTCTTTCCCATCGGCGGCGCGAAGGGCGCGATGCTCGGGCTCGTGTTCGAGCTCGTCTGCGCCGCGCTCACGGGCGCGGCGATCGGACCGGAGGCGGACTCCTTCTTCGCCGAGCAGGGCAACAAGCCGCGCATCGGCCAGGCGTTCATCGCCATCGATCCCTCGCTCCTCGCCGGGACGGAGAAATACCTCGAGCGCGTGGAGACGGTCGTCTCGGCGATGCTCGTGGACCCGGAGGTGCGGTTGCCCGGCGCCCGGCGCTTTGCGGCAGAGCGGCGGGCGAAGGAAGGAATCGAGGTCCCCGACGATCTCCTCGCCCAGATCGAGAAGCTATGTTCGACGTGACGGTCGACTTCCCGAGGATGAAGGTCGCGGTTGCCACGCGCGGAGAGCGCGTCGTGGAGATCCGCTACCTTCCGCTCTCGGCGCCCCGTGTCGGACCGAAAAACGCCGTCGCTGCGGAGGCGAAGCGGCAGCTCGAAAGCTATCGCGAGGATCCCGATGCGAAATTCGACCTGCCGATCGTGATCGATGGCTCCGAGCTCGAGCGCGCCGTGTGGCGCGCCATGTGCGCGATCCCGCGCGGGCGCACGCGCACATA
>JAFAGU010000158.1 GCA_019237595.1 Betaproteobacteria bacterium
TGGGGCTCTCTTCGATTTCCGTATTCCCGGTCGCCGACCTGATCAACGGCAAGGCGCCGGCATTCGAGCTCAAGGACTTCGCGCCCATCGCACTCGTGACCGCCGATCCGACGGTGCTCGTCGTGCGCACGGATAGCCCCTACAGGACGCTTAAGGACTTCGTCGACGCGGCAAGGGCGAGGCCCGGAAAGATCAACTATTCCTCTTCGGGCGTGTACGGCACCCTGCACGTCGCGATGGAGATTTTCGCGAACGCGGCCGGCATCCAGCTCTTCCATGTTCCCTACCAGGGCGGCGGGCCGGCGGTGACGGCGCTCCTCGGCGGGCAGGTCGAGGCGCTCGCCTCGGGGCCGGCAGCGGCGATCAGCCAGATCAAGGCGGGAAAGATGCGCGCGCTCGCGAGCTGGAGCACCGAGCGCCTCGCGCTCCTTCCCGATATCCCGACCTTCAAGGAGCTCGGCTACGACGCGGAGTTCTACATCTGGTCGGGCATTTTCGTCCCGGCCGCGACGCCGCCCGACATCCAGCTGAAGCTCCGCCACGCGGTGCGCGACGCGGCGACCTCGACCGAGTTCAAGGCGGCAATGGAGAAGGTCTCCACGCCGGTCGCCTACCTGGACGCGCCGGAGTTCCAGAAGTACTGGGAGCGCGACGCGGCGCGGCTCAAGGCCGCGGTGGAGAAAATCGGGCGCGTCGAGGAGAAGTAGCGGCCTGCGCGGCCGCGAAGGCCGCCGCCTTCAGCGCCGCCGCTGCTTGCGGCGTTTCGCCAGGCGCGCGGCCAGCTTCTCTACGAGCGCGCGCGGCCGCCGGTACTGCAGCAGTCCGCCGACGCGCCGCTCGAACGCGTCTCGCCGCGTGACCGCGCGAAGGTGCCGGCGCTCCAAGAGGCGGAAATGCTCGAGCGCGTCGAGCGTCTCGGGAAGCTCCCAGACGTCCTTCGTCCCGGAAACCCAGGCCTCGAGCGGCATGCGGCGCAGGTCGTAGGGCACGGAGAACTCGCGCAGCGTCTTGTGGTGGCGGCGGTTGTAATACTCGTGGAAATAGGACGCGGCGAGCTCGCGCAGCGTCCGGTACACGGGATCGCGCCAGCGAAGGCCGATGCCGTTGGTCTTCGAGATCGCGCCCCAGCGGCCGTGGCGCCGGAAGAGCGCGACGACATGGTCGTAGTCGCGCTCGGCGCGCAGGTCCATGAGGAGCGGCGGCTCGCCGTGCACCCACAGCGCGCACGCGGCGAGCATGGCGCCCTCGATGCAATGCGCGCGGCGCGTGCGCAGCACCTCGCGCACCGGCCTGCAGGTGTCGCCGGAGAGCTCGAAGTTCTGCTTGAGCCCGTAGAGGAACGCCTGGATGCGCTCGGGCGAGGAGAGCCGGCGCAGGACGGCGAATTCGGCCGGGGAAAGGCCGAGGAGCTCGCGCGTGGCGCGCCGGCGCTTCATGGCGGCGAACTTACCACGCTTGACAGCGCCGCCGGCCGCCGTTGATACTAAACCTTATGGTTAACCTTAGGGGCCGCATCGAGGAGCGCCTCGGCGAGCGCGCACAGGCGCGAGCCCGGGCCGCGCGGCCCCACGCTCTGCAGGCTTACCCTCGCGCCTTCCACGAGCAGGAAGAGCTCGTCGGCGAGCTCGCGCGGGTGGGCGAAGCCCGCTTCGCGGCAAAGCGCGACCAGGCGCTCGCGCGTGCGGCGCTTCTGCGCCTCGACGATGCGGCAGGCCGGGTGGCGGCGCCCGGCGAGCTCGACCGCCGCATTGGCGAGCGCGCAGCCCCGGCCGCTCGACTCGTCCGCAAATTGGGACACGCGCCGCAGCAGCCAGCGCAGCTGCGCACCCGGATTTCCCGGCTCGGCGCGGCGCGCTTCCTCCCAGACGGCGTCCGATTCATCGGAGAGCCGGTTGAGGTAGGCCGAGATCAGCGCATCCTTCGAGGAGAAATGCCGGTAGAGCGTCATCTTGTTCGTGCCGGCGCAGGCGGCGATCGCCTCCACGCCGACGGCGCGGATGCCGTCGCGGTAGAAGAGCTCCCGCGCGGCGGCGAGGATGCGCTCGCGCGGCGCGAGGCGCGCGCTCGGCTTGCGAATGACCCTGCGCCGCGTGGGGGCGAGGCCCGGCCTCATGGTTGCCTCCTCTCCGTTCCGGTTCGCCCGGGCGCCTTGACACGCATGTTACCGACCAGTACCTTTGGTGTTACCGATCGGTAACATCATGGCATAGCCCGCGGCCCGCCACAAGCGCGCCCGGCATTCCAGGGAGCTGCACCCGATGAAGAAGGTTCTCGCGCTCGTCCCCTGCCTCGTCCTCGCCGCCTGCGGCCTTTCCGAAGGCCAGGAAAAAGGCGGCAAGAAGGGCGGCGGCCCGCTCGGCTTCCCGCCGCCCGAGGTCACCGTGGTCACGGTCCAGCCGCGCTCGCTCCCGGTGACGTTCGAGTACGCCGGCCAGAGCGCAGGCTCGCGCGAGGCGGAGGTGCGCCCGCGCGTGGCAGGGATCATCGTCCGGCGCAACTTCGACGAAGGCAAGCCCGTCAAGGAAGGCCAGTCGCTCTATTCGATCGACCCGGCGCCCTTCGAGGCGGCGGTCGCGAAGGCCGAAGCCGACGTCGCGGCGGCCGACGCGCGCGAGCAGCAGGCGAGGCGAAACGCGGCGCGGCTGAAGCCGCTCATCGCCGACAAGGCGGTGAGCCAGAAGGAGCTCGACGACGCGCTCTCCGCCGAGAGCATCGGCGCCGCGGACCTGAAGGCCGCGAAGGCGCAGCTCGTGCAGGCGAAGCTGAACCTCGGCTATACGCGCGTCGAGTCGCCGATCTCCGGGATCGCCAGCCGCTCGCAGCGCTCGGAGGGCTCGCTCGTCCAGGGGCCGGACGTGCTGCTCACCACGGTCGTGCAGGTGCACCCGATCTGGGTCTACTTCGGCGTGCCGGACAACGAGCAGGCGCGCCTGCAGAAGGAAATCGAGGCCGGCCGCCTGCAGCTTCCCAAGAACGGGTTCGAGGTCGAGCTGCGGCTCGCCGACGGCACCGTCTTCCCGCACAAGGGGCGCGTCAATTTTTCCGATGTGCGCATCTCCGCCGCCACGGGCACGCGCGACGCACGCGCCGAAGTGCCGAACCCGGATTCGCGCCTGCGCCCGGGCGAGTTCGTCCGCGTGGTGCTGAAAGGCGCCGTGCGGCCGGCCGCGCTAACGGTGCCGCAGCGAGCGGTGCTGGAAGGGCCGCAGGGCAAGCTGGTCTTCATCGTCGACGAGAAGAGCACCGCGCAGCCGCGGCCGGTGGAACTCGGCGACTGGGCAGGCAACGACTGGATCGTCACCAATGGCCTGAAGCCCGGCGACCGCGTGATCGTAGACGGCCTGATGAAGCTCGGGCCCGGCGCGCCGGTCAAGCTCGCGGACCCGAACGCGCAGCCGAAGCCGCCGGCGCAGAAGAAGCAGTAGGCGCCGCCCGTGTTCTCGCGCTTCTTCATCGACCGGCCGATCTTCGCGGCCGTCCTCTCGATCTTCATTGTGCTTGCCGGCCTCGCGGCGATGCGAGTCCTTCCGATCGCCCAGTATCCCGAGATAGCGCCGCCGGTCGTCACCGTGCAGGCGATCTACCCGGGCGCCTCCGCCGACGTCCTCGAGCAGACGGTCGCCGCGCCGCTCGAGAACCAGATCACCGGCGTCGAGAAGATGATCTACATGAGCTCGACCTCGGGCTCGAACGGCATCACGCAGATCCAGGTCACCTTCGACATCGGCGCCGACGCGGACCAGGCCGCGCTCAACGTGAATAACCGCGTGAAGCAGGCCGAGCCGAGGCTGCCGGAGGAAGTGCGCCGCCAGGGCGTCACGGTGCAGAAGGGCTCCTCCGCCTTCCTGCAGGTGCTCGCCTTCTATTCCCCGGATGGGCGCTACGACAACCTCTATATCTCGAACTACGTCACGCTCAACATCCTCGACGCGCTGAAGCGCGTGCCGGGGACGACGAACGTGCAGATCTTCGGCGCGAAGGACTACGCGATGCGGATCTGGGTCCAGCCCGACCGCCTCACGCAGCTCAAGCTTTCGCCGACCGACATCATTCGCGTGCTGAACGAGCAGAACGCGCAGTTCGCGGCCGGCAAGATCGGCCAGTCGCCTTCGGGCGGGCCGCAGGAGCTCGTCTACACGGTCACCACGAAGGGGCGGCTCTCCGACCCGCGCGAGTTCGAGGAAGTGATCGTCCGCGCGAACCCCGACGGCTCGAAGCTGCGCATCAAGGACGTGGCCCGCGTCGAGCTCGGCTCGCGGGACTACGAGTTCATCGGGCGGATGAACGGCCAGCAGGCGACGCTGGTGGGCATCTTCCTCCTTCCCGGCGCGAACGCGCTCGAGGTGGCGCAGAACGTCGTCAAGACGGTGGACGAGCTGAAGACGCGCTTTCCCGACGGCCTTGCCTACGACGTGCCCTACGACACCACCAAGTTCGTGCGCGTCTCCATCCGCGAGGTCGTGATCACGCTCGTCGAGGCGATGATCCTCGTCGTCCTCGTCGTGTTCCTCTTCCTCCAGAACTGGCGCGCGACGCTCATTCCGATCGCGGCGGTGCCGGTCTCGCTCATCGGCACCTTCGCCGGGCTCTTCGCGCTGGGCTACTCGATCAACACGCTCACGCTCTTCGGCATGGTGCTCGCCATCGGCATCGTCGTGGACGACGCGATCGTCGTCCTCGAGAACATCGAGCGCATCATGCACGAGGAGCACCTCGACGCGCGCGCGGCGGCGATCAAGGCGATGCAGGAGGTGACCGGCCCGGTGATCGCGATCGTGCTCGTGCTGTGCTCGGTATTCGTGCCGATCGCCTTTCTCGGCGGGCTTGCTGGCGAGCTCTACCGGCAGTTCGCGGTGACGATCTCCATCGCCGTGGTGATCTCCGGCATCGTCGCGCTGACGCTTACGCCCTCTCTTTGCGTCCTGATCCTGAGAAAGGAACACAAGGTCCAGGGGCGCTTCTTCCTGTGGTTCAACGCCGTCTTCGCCAAGGTCACGAACCGCTACAGCAACGGCGTCGCGAGGATGATCCGCCGCGCGGCCGTGGGCGTGGTGCTCTTCGCTGCGATGGTGGCGATCGCCGCCGGGCTCTGGCGCATCACGCCCTCGAGCCTCGTCCCGCAGGAGGACCAGGGCTTCTACATCACGGCGGTGATCCTGCCCGACGGGGCGACGCTCGAGCGCACCGACAAGGTCGTCGGCCAGGTGCTGCAGGCGATCCAGTCGAACCCGGACAACGAATACGCGGTGGCCTTCACGGGCTTCGATTTCCTCGGCGGGTACTTCCGCAACAATGCCGCGACGATCTTCGTCGCGCAGAAGCACTGGGACGAGCGCAAGTCCAATACGCAGATGCTCGTGGGCGAGCTCTTCATGAAGACGGCCGGCATCAAGGACGGCCTCGTGCTCGCGTTCGCGCCGCCGCCGATCTTCGGCCTCGGCACGGCAGGGGGCTTCGAGCTCTATTTGCAGAACCGGGGCGAAGGCGGCGCCCAGCGCCTCGCGCAGGTGATGGGGCAGTTTCTCCAGCGCGCGAACACGAGCGGCCAGTTCGCTTTCGTGCAGACGCTCTGGCGCCCGGCGGCGCCGCAGCTCTACGTCGACGTGGATCGCGACAAGGCGAAGGCGCTCGGCGTGCCGCTCGGGGAGCTCTACGGCGCGCTCGCCGCGACGATGGGAAGCTACTACGTGAACGACTTCAACAAGTTCGGCCGCACCTGGCAGGTGCTCATGTCGGCGGAGCCCGGCTACCGCAAGACGCCGGAATCCGTGGGCGAGGTGTACGTGCGCTCGGATCGCGGCGACATGGTCCCGGTGCGCGCGCTCGCGAACGTGAAGTACTCGGCCGGACCGGACTCGATGACGCGCTTCAACAACCTGCCGGCGGTGAAGCTCCTCGGCCAGGCGGCGCCGGGCATGTCCTCGGGCCAGGCGATCGACGCGGCCGAGCGGATCGCGGGCGAGGTGCTGCCGCCTGACTTCAGCTTCGACTGGGGCGGCGCCTCCTACCAGGAGAAGAAGACCGGCGGCACCTCGGCGCTCGTCCTCGGCCTCGCCGTGATCATGGTGTTCCTCATCCTTGCGGCGCAGTACGAGCGTTGGACGCTGCCCCTCTCGGTGCTGATGGCGTTGCCCTTCGGCACCTTCGGCGCGTTCGCCGCCGTGTGGCTGAGGAGCCATCTTTCCGGCGCGGGCGCCGACTACACGAACGACGTGTACTTCCAGATCGGCCTCGTGACGCTCCTCGGCCTCGCGGCGAAGAACGCGATCCTGATCGTGCAGTTTGCCGAGCTGAAGGAGCGGGAAGGCCTCTCCGCCGCCGCGGCGGCGCTCGAGGCGGCGCGGCTACGCTTCCGGCCGATCCTGATGACGTCGCTCGCGTTCATCTTTGGCGTCGTGCCGCTCGCCTTCTCGGTCGGTGCCGGCGCGGCGGCGCGGCGCTCCGTGGGCACGGGCGTGATGGGCGGCATGCTCGCCGCCACCTTCCTCGCCATCTTCTTCGTGCCGATGTTCTTCAAGCTCCTCACCGACCGCAGGCTCGGCGAGAAGCGAAGCACCGAGGAGCTCAAGGCCGAGGTGGAGCGCGCTCGCGCGGCGAGCCAGGCGAGCGACCACCCGCCGCACATGGCGCCGCACGAGGAGGGCCGACATGGCTAGGCGCGCCCTAGCTCTCGCCATGACGGGCGCGGCGCTCGTCGCCGCCTGCTCGCTCGAGCCGCCCTACGAGCGGCCGGCGCTCGAGCTGCCGCAGGCATGGAAGGAAACCGCACCGGCGTACGCGACCGACGGCCGCTGGTGGAAGATCTACGGCGATGCCGCCCTCGACCAGCTCGTCGACGAGGCGCTCGCCAACAATGCCGACCTTGCCATCGCCACCGCAAGGGTGGACCAGGCGCGCGGCTTTGCGGCGGAGATCGAGTCGGGCTACTTCCCGAGTGTCACGGCGTCGGGCTCGGCGGCGCGGCAGCAGGTCTCGACGAAGACCGCGACCTTCCCGCCGGGCAACGTGATCCCGAGCCGCTTCAACGACTACCGGGCCGCGCTCAACGTCTCCTACGAGATCGATTTCTTCGGCCGCATCCGCTCGAGCGTGCGCGCGGCGCGCGCGG
>JAFAGU010000121.1 GCA_019237595.1 Betaproteobacteria bacterium
TGCCAATCCCTTTCACGTGATCCAGCCAATCCTGGAGATCGCGGGAATGAAGGAGCTCCTTCTCAAGCGGGGCGCGCCCGTGATCGCGGTGACGCCCATCGTGGGCGGCAAGGCGCTCAAGGGCTCCGCCGGAAAAATGATGCGCGAGCTCGGGCGCGATCCGACGCCCATCGGGGCCGCCGGCAGCTATCTCAGGCTGCTCGACGGATTCGTGATCGACCGCGCCGACGCCGAGCTTTCCGAGAACGTGCGCTCGCTCGGCATCGACGTCGCGGTCACGGACACCGTGATGCGCTCGCCGGAATCGCGTGTTGCGCTCGCGCGAGCGGTGCTCGAGTTCGCCCGGCGCATCCGCGCGACCCGGGAGGCGGAGTTCGGATCGGTATCGTGAGATCGCTTCGCCAAGCGCTGCCCGTCCTCGTCCTCATGCTCGCCTCGGGAAGCGCGCAGGCGCAGCTCTCTTCGCAGGCCATCCAGCGCTCGATCGTGCAGCGCGACCAGCAAACGGCGGAATTCGCAGCGCAGCTGCGCGGCGGGCCCGCGGCGCGGCGCGAGCTCGAAACGCTCCATGCGGAGCAGCTGCGCCAGGCGCTCGTGCCGCTCAGCGCCGACCCGGCGCTCGCAACCGACCTCCAGCCTTACCAGCGCCAAGGCATGGCGCAGGAGCGCGAGCTGCGCCTGCCACCGCCCGTCGTCCGCGTGCCGCAGTCGCCGGCGGCGCCCCAGGCGACGGGGCCGCTACCGCTCCCAGGGGGGCTGCCCCACGTCGTCGATGCCGTAGCGCCCGAGGGCCTCGCGCGCGAGTGAGGCATCCAGCGCGGCGAGGGCCGCGATGGCGATGCTTCTTGCATCCACCTCGAAAAAACGCCGGAGCGCGGCGCGCGTGTCGCTGCGGCCGAAGCCGTCCGTGCCGAGCGCGACATATTGTCCGCGTACGTAGGGACGGATGAGGTCCGCGACTGCTCGTACATAGTCGCTCGCCGCGACCACCGGGCCGCTCGTGCCGCCGAGGCAACGCTCGACCCAGGACTGCGCAGGCTTGCCCAGGCGCGTCGCGCGCTCGCTCGCCATGCCATCGCGGCGAAGCTCCGTGAAGGAAGTGACGCTCCAGACGTTGGCGCCGATGCCCCAGTCCTTCTCGAGGAGATCAGCCGCGGCGATCACTTCACGCAGAATCGGCCCGCTGCCGAGCAACTGGAGCTGGGGCTTTGCCGATTTGCGGAAGAGGTACATCCCCTTCAGCACGCCCTCGCGCGCGTCCGCCGGCAAGGCGGGATGCGCGTAGTTCTCGTTGGCGACCGTCAGGTAATAGAAGACGTCCTCCTGCGCATGCAGCATGCGGTGTGCGCCGTCCTGGATGATCAGGGCGAGCTCGTAGCCGAAGCAGGGGTCGTAGGCGCGGCAGGTCGGGATGGTGGAGGCGGCGAGGTGCGAGGTGCCATCCTGATGCTGCAGGCCTTCGCCGGAAAGCGTCGTGCGCCCCGCGGTGCCGCCGACGAGGAATCCGCGCGAGCGTGAATCGGCCGCCGCCCAGATGAGATCCCCTACTCGCTGGAAGCCGAACATCGAATAGTAGATGTAGAAGGGCAGCATAGGCGTCTCGTGCGTCGAGTACGCCGTGGCCGCCGCGATCCACGAAGCCAGGGCGCCCGCCTCCGTGATGCCTTCCTCGAGGATCTGGCCGTCCTTGGCTTCGCGGTAGTAGAGCAGCTCGTCGTGGTCCTCGGGCTCGTAGAGCTGGCCGACCGCCGAATAAATGCCCACCTGCCGAAAGAGCGTCTGCATGCCGAAGGTGCGCGCCTCATCGGCGACGATCGGCACGATGCGCCGGCCGAGCGCCGGGTCGCGGAAGAGCTGCGCGAGGAGCTGCACGAAGAGCATCGTCGTGGATTGCTCGCGCGAAGTTCCCTCGAGCATCCTCGCGAACGCCTCGGACGACGCGGCGAGCGGCGCAGCGGCGCTCCTGCGCGCCGGCAGGTAGCCGCCGAGCGCCTCGCGCCTTGCCTTCAGGTACTTGATCTCGGGGCTTTCGGCGCCCGGGTGGTAGAAGCGCAGCTGCGCGGCATCGTCGTCCGAAAGCGGCAGCCCGAAGCGGTCGCGGAACTCGCGCAGCGCCTGGTCGTCGAGCTTCTTCTGCTGGTGGGTGCCCATCTTCCCCTGGCCCCAATGCCCCATGCCGTAGCCCTTCTTCGTCTGCGCGAGGATGACCGTGGGACGGCCGGGATGGCGCACGGCGGCATCGTAGGCGGCGTAGATCTTCACCGGGTCATGGCCGCCTCGGCGCAGCCGGTCGATGTCCTCGTCGGAAAGATGCGACACGATCTCGCGCAGCTCGGGATATTTGTTGAAGAAGTGCTCGCGGTTGAAGCGCCCGTCGGTCGCCGCGTAGGTCTGGAATTCGCCGTCGACCGTCTCGTGCAGGCGCTTCAGGAGCACCCCGTCGTGGTCGCGCGCGAAGAGCGTGTCCCAGTCCGAGCCCCAGAGGAGCTTGAGGACGTTCCAGCCGGCGCCGGCGAACAAGCCTTCCAGCTCCTGCACCACGGACCCGTTGCCGCGGACCGGGCCGTCGAGCCGCTGCAGGTTGCAGTTGACGACGAAGATCAAGTTGTCGAGGCCCTCGCGCGCGGCGAGCGAGAGCGCCGCCAACGACTCGGGCTCGTCCATCTCGCCGTCGCCGACGAAGGCCCATACCTTGCGGCCCTTGGCCTTCCCGCTTTCGACGAGGTTCCGGTCGATCAGGTACCGGAGGAAGCGCGCCTGGTAGATGGCGTTGAGCGGCCCGAGGCCCATCGAGCCGGTCGGGAACTGCCAGAACTGCGGCATGAGATACGGATGGCAGTAGGAGGAGAGCCCCTTCCCCCCCGTCTCCCGCCGGTAGCTCGCGAGGTTCTCCTCGGAGAGCCTGCCCTCGAGGAACGCCCGCGCATAGACGCCCGGCGCGGAATGCGGCTGGAAGTAGACCAGGTCCTCCGCGCGGAAGAAGTGATTGAAGCCGACCTCGAAGAGGTCGGCCGCCGACGCATAGCTCGCGATGTGTCCGCCGAGCTCCGGGTGCGCGCGATTCGCTCGCACCACCATGGCGAGCGCGTTCCACCGCACGATGGCGGAGAGGCGCGCTTCGATGTCCAGGTTGCCCGGGAACTGCGCCTGCTCGGCGAGCGCGATCGTGTTCTTGTAGGGCGTGTTGAGCACCGGCGGAAGCGGCACCCGCCTCGCGCGCGCATGCTCGAGCAGCTTCATGAGGAGGAAGGTTGCCCGCTCCCGCCCTTCCGCGGCGATGAGCGCGTCGAAGGCCTCGAGCCATTCGCGCGTCTCGAGCGGATCGGCATCCGGCGGATTGACCCGCCAGAACGCCGACGTGACGATGTCCGAGAGGTTCGTCATGGCGCCATGTTAGAACGCCGGCCGCCATAATGCGGCGGCTAGCGCTGTAAAAACTTCCATCCGCCCTCCGATCGAGCTAGACGAACGCCCGGGAATCGATGCTATGATCCCGCTCGCAGTGATTCGTCAGGCAGTGAATTTGCATCCCACACCCGCAGCTCGGCAGTTCGTCGCAGCTCTCGTAGCGGTCAGATCCCTTCCTTGATCGTCATGCCCGGCTCGCTCGCGCCCGGATTCGTCGCAGCATTTCGCAGATAGGAAACGCAATGGCAACTGGCACCGTCAAGTGGTTCAACGACTCCAAGGGCTTCGGCTTCATCACCCCGGCGGAGGGCGGCGAAGACCTCTTCGCCCACCACACCGCCATCCAGATGAACGGCTTCAAGACGCTGAAGGAAGGCCAGAAGGTGGAGTTCGAGGTGCGCCGCGGCCCGAAGGGCCTGCAGGCGACGAACATCAAGCCGCTCTAAGGCGAGACGTTCCGCGAAAAGGCCCGCCGGCGCGGGCCTTTTTCATTTCAGCAGGGGAAGGTCTTTCCCGGCGCGCAGGGCAGCGTGTCCGGCGCATTGGTTACCGTGAAACCGAGCGAGCAGGCGCCGAGCGCCGCGACGGCGAGGGCGAAGAGCGCCGCGGCCGCAAGGCGGACCAAAGCCTAGCGGGCGTATCCCGGTTTCACCGCCCGGCTGCGGCGCTTGCCGCGCGTGGGCGCGCCCATCCGGTTCTTCGAGCCGAAGTTGTAGCGGCTGTCCTTCATTTCCTTCGCGCGCTCGCGCATGCGCTTCTCCGCGAGCGTCTCGCGCTTGAGGGCTGCTCCGTACTTGCGTTTCATGCTTGCTCCATGTCGTTATTCGTTGGTCTCGCTTGGTGCCGGCTGACGGACTCGAACCGCCGACCAACGGTTTACAAATTGGCGAACTGAACGAGGCGTTATTTTAAATCAGTTACTTGCAGCGCTTGCTCTGTGCCAAAACAGCCTCAATCAGCCGTATTCATGCGAAAACTGACGTGCCTCGGCACATTCTCGACACAACGACGACCAACAAATTGAGGGTGACC
>JAFAGU010000272.1 GCA_019237595.1 Betaproteobacteria bacterium
ATCGGGCTCGCGAGCCTGCGGCGCCACGCTTCCGGGAATGCGATCCAGGCCGCGTGCCTCGCGCTCGGGCTCACTTCGCTCCTCCTCCTCACCTTCACGCGCAACGATCTCGTGGACGCGTGGCGCCGCAGCGCGCCGCCGGACGCGCCCAATCGCTTTCTCCTGGGCGTGCAGCCGGACCAGGTGGAACAGGTCAAGGCCTTTTTCGAAGAGAGGCGCCTCCCCGTGCCGGAGCTCGATCCAATGGTGCGCGGGCGCGTCGTCTCGCTTAACGGGCGGCCGGTCAGCGAGGCGGATTACTCCGAAGACCGGGCTCGGCGACTGGTCGAGCGGGAGTTCAACCTCTCCTACAGGGACTCGCCGCCACCGCACAACCAGATTTCCGCAGGCCGCTGGTTCTCGGCGGATTCGCGGGAGATCTCGGTCGAGGAGGGCGTCGCGCGCACGCTCGGCTGGAAGCTCGGCGACACGCTCGCCTTCGATGTCGCGGGCGAGCGCTTCAGCGCCACCCTCACGTCTCTCAGGGCGCTGAGGTGGGATTCCATGAAGGTGAACTTCTTCATCATCGGGCCGCCTTCGCTGCTCCGCGACCTGCCGGCAAGCTACATCGCGGCCTTCCGCATCGAGCCCGGCGCGCAAAGCCAGGCGATGAACGAGCTCGCCTCGCGCTTCCCGAACATCACCCTCGTCGACGTCGCCGCGCTCGTTCGCCAGGCGCAGGACGTGGTCGACCAGCTCGTCCACGCCGTCCAGTTCGTGTTTCTCTTCGCCCTGGGCGCCGGGCTCGTCGTGCTGTACTCGGCGCTCCTCTCGACCGAGGACGAGCGAAGGCGCGAGGCGGCTGTCATGCGGGTGCACGGTGCCTCGCGCGCGAAAGTGGCGGCGAGCCAACGGCTCGAATTCCTCGCCATGGGCACGATCGCCGGCGTGCTTTCGAGCGCGGGTGCCGCCGCCATCGGCGAAATCCTGGCGCGCCGTGTATTCGAGCTCGACCTCGACGCGGGCTTTGGTGTCTGGATCGCCGGACCGCTCGCCGGGCTCGCGCTCCTGTCGCTGAACGCGTGGCTCTCCTCGCGCCAGGCGGTGCGCGCTTCGCCCGCGCTGACGCTGCGCGAAGCGGCATAACTGGATTAATATACAGCATGGTCGAACTTCTTCTTGCTGGCGCGCTTTCGTTCCTCGCAGGCGCGGTGCTCGCCACACTCCTGCATCGCAAGCGCCTCGACGGGCTGCGCGCGAGCGCCGAGAACCTCCAGGTGCGGCTGGCGGAGACGCAGGCCTACCTGCGTGCAGAGCGGGAAAAGACCGCGTGGACGGACGAGGCGAAGGAGCGCTTCAAGGACGCGTTCAAGGTCCTCGCCACGAGCGAGCTCGAGGCGAAGACGACGCAGCTCAAGAGCGTGGCGAAGGAGGAGCTGGGCGGCGTCGTCGCGCCGCTCAAGGAAGAGCTCGGCAAGCTCGACCGCCAGGTGCGCGAGCTCGAGGCGAAGCGCGAGGGCGCCTATTCGTCGATCGGCACGCAGCTCGACGGCCTCAACAAGCTCCAGGACTCGCTGCGCCAGCAGACGACCACGCTCGCCCAGGCGCTCAAGGCGCCCACGGTGCGCGGCCGCTGGGGCGAGGTGCACCTGCGGCGGATCGTGGAGCTCTGCGGCCTGGAGAAGCACGTCGATTTCTACGAGCAGGAGACCGGAGAGACGAAGCGCCCGGACATGGTGGTGCGCCTGCCGGAAAAAGGGCTCGTGCCGGTCGACTCCAAGGCCTCGGCGGACGCATTCCTGAAGGCGATGGACGCAGAGACCGAGGAAGCGCGGCGCGAGCTCATGAAGCAGCACGCGCAGGCCATTCGCGCGCGGGTGCGCGAGCTCGCGCAACGCGCCTACTGGGACCAGTTCGAGAGCACGCCGGAAATCGTCGTCATGTTCGTGCCGATCGAGGCTTCCCTCAGCGCGGCCTTCCAGGCGGACCGCGACCTTTTCGACTACGCGTTCCAGAACAAGGTGCTCGTCGCCTCGCCGATTTCGCTCTTCGCGCTCCTCAAGGCGATCGCTTTCGGGTGGCAGCAGCAGCAGGTCGCGCAGAACGCCGAGCAGATCGCCGCGCAGGGCAAGACGTTCTACGAGCGCGCGCTGAAGTTCGTCGGCGACCTCGCAGCGCTCGGCAAGTCGCTCGAGGGAAGCGTCAAGAAGTACAACGACGCGGTGGGCTCGCTCGAGTCCCGCGTGCTTCCCGCGGCGCGCAAGCTCAGGGAGTTCGGCGTGGGGACTTCGGAGCTCGACGCCCCGGAGCCCATCGAGCTTCAGGCGCGCACGCTCGCGAGCGAAGGCTCGGCGGACATCATCCCGCTCAAGTAATCGCGAGGCGGCGCACGTGTCGCCGAATCGCTACACATCGTACTGATTAACAAGGGCTTTTCACTTCCATAGCGATTGGGTAGGATCGGCCTCGGGGAGCGAGCGGCTCCTTTTTTTTCGCCGCCCGTTTCCGCGTGACCGATGCCGATTTCGCTGCGTTTCGTCGTCCCCCTCGCCCTCGCGCTCGCCGCGATCGCCTATGCGATCGTGCCCGTAGTCGATCGCCTGACGTTCCAGTGGTTCGTGCGCGACCTCGACCAGCGCGGCGCCCTGATCGCGAAGACCGCCCAGGAGCCGCTCTCCGAGCTCATGCGAGAGCCGCGCGCAGCGAAGCCGCGCGTCGTGCGCTACTTCGAGCGCATCATCCAGGGCGAGCGGATCTTCGCGCTCGGGTTCTGCGACCCCTCGGGGCGGCTCCTCTACGCGACCTCGACCTTCCCGGGCGCGGTGCACTGCAACTCAGGTCCGGTCAATGCGGAGCGGAACATCGTCCTGCAGCTCTCGGACGGTCCCCTGCACGTTTCGTACAACCCGATCTCGGGGGAGGGCGGCGCGATCCTCGGGCAGCTCGTGATCGTGCACGACATGAGCTTCGTGCAGCGCCGCAGCGCCGACACCAAGAAGTATGTCTTCTACCTTTTCGCGGGCATCGCCACCGTGGTGGCGCTCATCACGGTGATCATCGCCGAGATCAGTTGGCGAGGCTGGGTGGCGGGGCTGAAGGTGCTGCTGCAGGGGCAGACGTTGCTGCGCTCGCCCGAGAGCCTGCGGCAGGACCTGCGCAACACGGCGCCCGAGCTGCGCCCGATCGCCAAGGACCTCCAGGCGCTCGTGCGCGACCTCGAGGTCGAGCGCCAGTCGCGAGACGAGAGCCAGACGCTCTGGGGCCCCGAGGCGCTGCGGCGCATCCTGCGCCAGGACCTGCACGGCGACGAGGTCCTGATCGTCTCCAACCGCGAGCCGTACATCCATACGCGGCGCAAGGACAACGTGATCGAGATCCAGCGCCCGGCGAGCGGGCTCGTCACCGCGCTCGAGCCGATCGTGCGCGCCTGCTCGGGCACGTGGATCGCACACGGCGCCGGCAGCGCCGACCGAGACACCGTGGACAGCCACGACCACGTGATGGTGCCGCCCGAGCACCCGGCGTACCGGATCCGGCGAGTCTGGCTCTCGAAGGAGGAGGAGCAGGGCTACTACTTTGGCTTCGCGAACGAGGGCCTCTGGCCGCTCTGCCACATCGCGCATACACGGCCGGTGTTTCGCGCCGAGGACTGGGAGCACTACAAGCGAGTGAACCAGCGCTTTGCGGACATCGTCGCCGACGAGGCGAAGACCCCGGACCCGATCATTCTCGTGCAGGACTACCACTTCGCGCTCCTGCCGCGCATGGTGCGCGAGCGGCTGCCGCGCGCGACCATCATTACGTTCTGGCACATCCCTTGGCCGAACCCCGAGGCGTTCGGCATCATGCCGTGGCGCGAGGAGGTGCTCGAAGGCCTCCTAGGCTCGTCGATCCTCGGCTTCCACACGCAGTATCACTGCAACAACTTCTTCGACACGGTGGACCGCTTCCTCGAGGCGCGGGTGGACCGCGAGACTTTCTCCATCTCCTATGGCGGCGAGACGACGGAAGTGCGGCGCTACCCGATCTCCATCGAATGGCCGCCCGCGCCGCTCGCGGTGCAGGTGCCGGTCGCGGAAGCGCGCGCGCGCGTGCGCCAGCGCCTGGGCCTGCCGCCCGACGTGCGGCTCGGCGTCGGCGTGGACCGCCTCGACTACACGAAAGGCATCCTCGAGCGCTTCAGCGCGGTCGAGCGGCTGCTCGAGCTCGAGCCGCGCTGGGTGGGGAATTTCGCTTTCCTGCAGGTGGCCGCGCCCTCGCGAGCGTCGATCGACGAATACCAGAACCTCGATGCACGGGTGCGCGCGCTCGCGGAGCGGATCAACGCGCGCTTCGGGCGGCCGGGCTACCAGCCGATTCTCCTGAAGATCGAGCACCACGACGCGGCGCAGGTCTACGAGCTCTACCGCGCGGCGGACCTCTGCTACGTCTCGAGCCTGCACGACGGCATGAACCTGGTGGCGAAGGAGTTCGTCGCGGCGCGCGACGACGAGCAGGGCGTGCTCGTGCTCTCGCAGTTCACCGGCGCGGCGCGCGAGCTCGCGGAAGCGCTCATCGTCAACCCGTACGACATCGAGCAGTCCGCGGCGGCCATGCACCTCGCGCTCACCATGTCGCCCGAGGAACAGAGGACGCGCATGCGCAGCATGCGCAACCTCGTGCAGGAGTTCAACGTCTACCGCTGGGCGGGCCGGATGCTGATCGACGCGGCGCGCATGCGGCACCGCCGCCGCGTGCTCTCTCGCGCGCGCGCGGCACGCCGGCGTGCCGGCGGCGCGGCCGTGTAGCGGCGCGCGCATGGGGACGGCTCCGCCTTTCGACGCCCGCTGGGCGTGGTTCCTCGATATCGACGGAACGCTGCTCGATATCGCGGCGATTCCCTCGGCGGTGAAGACGGGGCCTTCCGATACGCGGCTCGTCACGGGGCTCTATTCCGAGTGCCGTGGCGCGCTCGCGCTCATCAGCGGCCGCTCCATCGAAGGCATCGACAAGCTCTTCTATCCTCTGCGGCTGCCCGCGGCGGGCCAGCACGGCATCGAGCGGCGCGACGCGAAGGGCCGCGTCCGCCGCCATCCCTTTCCCGAGGACGCGATGCGGCGCGCCGCCGAGGAGATCCGGGCGTTCGTCGAGCGCCACGAAGGGCTGCTCTTCGAGGACAAGGGCGCAAGCCTCGCCGTGCACTATCGCCTCGCGCCGCAGTACGGCGCGGCGGCCCACGCCATCCTTCACAAGGCCGCGCAGCATCTCGGCGAGGGCGTCGAGGTCCAGGGCGGCAAGATGGTCGTGGAGCTCAAGCCCTCGGGCCAGGACAAGGGCCTCGCGATCCAGGAGTTCATGAAGGAGCCGCCGTTTCGGGGGCGCGTGCCGGTGTTCCTCGGCGACGACCTCACCGACGAAGACGGCTTCCACGTCGTGAACCGGCTCGGCGGGCACTCGGTGAAGATCGGCTCCGGCGTGACCTCCGCCCGCTGGCGCCTGCGCGACGCGGCGGCCGTGCGCCGCTGGCTCAGCGAAGCGCTCTACGGATCAACGAAAGATCCTTCACCAGGCGGGCGAACGCCGTCTCCCTCTCCTTCTCGTCCCTGAGCCGCAGGAGCGCGGACGGGTGGTAGGTCGCGAAGGCATGGCGCGCATAGGCGCTTTCGACGAACCTGCCCCTCATCACGGAAACGCGGAAATCCCTGCCGAAGAGAGAACGCGCCGCCGTGGCGCCGAGGCACGCGATTACTTCCGGCTGGATCGCGGCGATCTCCGACTCGATCCACTGCCGGCAGGCGTCGACCTCGCGCTGCGCCGGCGTCTTGTGCAGCCGCCGCTTCCCGGTCCTGCCGGCCGGCTGCCACTTGAAGTGCTTGACCGCATTGGTGACGTAGAGCTCGCGCCGATCGATGCCCGCCGCCTCGAGCGCGCGGTCGAGGAGCCTTCCCGCCGGCCCGACGAAGGGAAGGCCTTTCCGGTCCTCCTCGTCTCCGGGCTGCTCGCCGACCAGCATCGCGCGGGCGTGCGGGTTTCCGGCGCCGAAGACCGTCTGCGTCGCGTTCGCCCACAGCGGGCAATCCTGGCACGCCCTCGCGGCCTCGCGCAGCGCGCCGAGCGTGCGGTGAAAACGCATCGGCTCGGCGCCGGCAGGGACGTGGATTCCAGCCATGCCGATTAGAATCGCCGCTTCCCGGGAGGTTTCCATGAACGCACGCCAAGCCCTAGCAGGACTCGCCGCGCTCGCCGCCTTTTCGGCGTCGGCCCAGGACGACCTTTCCAAGGTCCAGATCCAGGCGCAGAAGCTCTCGCCTTCCGTCTATATGCTGGTCGGCTCCGGCGGCAACATCGGCCTCTCGGTCGGCGAGGATGCCGTCGTCATGGTCGACGACCAGTTCGCGCCGCTCACGCCGAAGATCCAGGCGGCGATCGCGCAGATCACGCCCAAGCCGGTCCGGTTCCTGCTCAACACGCACTGGCACTTCGACCATACCGGCGGCAACGAGAATTTCGGCGCCGCCGGCGCGGTGATCGTCGCGCACGAGAACGTGCGCAAGCGCATGTCGGTCGAGTCGATGATCGACTTCCTCGGCATGAAGTTCAAGGCGGAGCCCCGCGCCGCGCTGCCGGTCGTCACCTTCACCCGCGACGCGACGCTGCACCTGAACGGCGACGAGCTGCGCATCCTGCATGCGCCGGCCGCGCAC
>JAFAGU010000274.1 GCA_019237595.1 Betaproteobacteria bacterium
TGCTGTGAGGTAAGCTCTCACCATCCTTGTCGCCCACTCTTGCTGAAAGCACGCTGCGCAACCCTAGCACCGGCATAGCACCGGGCTCTTATAGGGTCGGAATTCGTTGATATAAACTATTGATTTTCTTGGCGCCCCAGACACGAATCGAACGTGCGACCTGCCCCTTAGGAGGGGGCTGCTCTATCCACTGAGCTACCGGGGCGCGCGCGGCGATTCTACCGCCTCGGCCCACGGTGATTTCCCAGCGCACAGCACGCTTACTCCTCGCCATCGTCGCGCTCGCGGCGACGGCCTCGCGCGCGCAGGACGACGGTACGACGCCCTACGTGCAGTCGCCGATGGATGTCGTCGAACGCATGCTGTGGCTCGCGCATCCCGGCCCGTCGGACTTCATCGTCGATCTCGGGTCGGGTGACGGGCGGATCGTCATCGAGGCGGCGAAGCGCTACGGCGCGCGAGGCCTCGGGGTGGATCTCGATCCGCGGCTCGTGCGGCTTTCCGAGGAGAACGCGCGCAAGGCGGGCGTGGCGGACCGCGCCCGCTTCCAGGTCGGCGACTTCTTCGAGCTCGATTTCCGGGACGCGACGATCGTCTCGGCGTATCTCCTTCCGGAAGTGAACCTGAAGCTCCGGCCGAAGCTCCTCGCGATGCCGCCGGGCACGCGCATCGTCACGCACGACTACGACATGGGCGACTGGCCCTACGACGAGATGGTCGAGCTGCCGGTGGCGGAGAAGTTGGTCGGCCCGCTCGGCCGCTCGAAGGCGTTTCTCTTCATCGTGCCGGCGAATGTGCGCGGAAGCTGGCGCTCGGAACTGCCGCAGCATGGAGGGCGCTGGCAGTTCGAGGTCGAGCAGGCCTACCAGCAGCTCCGCGTGAAGGCGCGCGCCGGGGTGAACGAGCAGGTCGTGCGCGGCGTGCGGCTGCGAGGCGAGGAGCTGCGCCTCGTGATGTCGGGCGTCGTCGCCGGGAAGCCGTGGACCGAAGCTTTCCGCGGCCGTGTGCGTGACGAGCGCATCGAGGGCGAAGTGGCCGTCACCAACGGGGACGAGACGAGGACATTGCCGTGGACCGCGACGCGAATCCGGTAAAGCCGCGGGAGCTTCTCTCCGTCGCCGACGGCGTCTTCCTCACCGCCGGGATGATCATCGGCGCGCTCATCTTCAAGGCGCCTTCTACGGTCGCCGGGGCGACTTCGGGCACGGCGAGCTTTCTCTTCGCGTGGCTCCTCGGCGGGCTCGTCTCGCTCTGCGGCGCGCTCGTCTACGCCGAGCTCGCCGCGCGCCACCCGGACACCGGCGGCGAATACGTCTTCCTCCTTCGCGGCTGGGGACCGGCGGTCGCGTTCCTTTTTGCCTGGTCGCGCATGACGGTCATCCAGACCGGCGCGATCGCCGCGGTCGCTTTCGTGTTCGGGGACTACGCGTCGGAGATCGCGCCGTTCGCGTCGCACAGCTCCGCCATCTGGGCCGGCATCGCGGTCGCGGCGCTCACGCTCCTCAACCTCGCCGGGACGCTCCAGAGCAAGGCGTTGCAAAAGATCATGGAAGCGGGGCTCGTCACGGGGTTGGTGCTTTTTTCGCTCTTTGCCGTCTTAAAGGGAAACCATCTTCTAGAAAAAACTTCAACAGCCCCCGGTGGGTCCTTTGGCTTCGCCATGATCTTCGTGCTCCTCGCCTACGGCGGCTGGAACGAGGCGGCGTACCTTGCGGGAGAGGTGAAGGACGCGGCGCGCAGCATGACGAAGATCCTCGTCGCCGGAGTGCTCGTCGTGACCGCGCTCTATCTTCTCGTGAACGTCGGCTATCTCGCGGTGCTCGGCCACGACGGCGTGCGCAAGTCCCAGGCCGTCGCGGCGGACGTGATGCGCGTGCTCGCGGGGGAGCGGGGGGCGGTGCTGCTCGCGCTTCTCGTTTGCGTGTCGGTGCTCACGACCATCAATGCCGCGATCTTCACCGGGGCAAGGACGAGCTACGCCTTCGGCCGCGATTTCCCGGCGTTCCGCCTCCTCGGGCGCTGGCGGCATGCGGGCAGCACGCCGGCGAACGCGATCATCGTGCAGGGCGTGATCACGCTCGTCCTCGTCGCGCTCGGATCGGCGACGCCGGATGGCTTCAACGCGATGGTCGCCTACACATCGCCGGTCTTCTGGACCTTCTTCCTCGCCACGGCGCTGACGGTCTTCCGCTTCCGCATCGACCGCGTCCCGGGCGAGTTCCGTACGCCGCTCTATCCGGTGGTGCCGGTGCTCTTCTGCGCTGCGTGCGCCTACATGCTCTATTCGAGCATCGACTACGTGCGCAATCCGGACTACGGGCCGAAGTTCGGGCCGGCCGTGGTGCTGGGCCTCGTCGTGATGCTCGTCGGCGTGCCGCTCTACCTGTTCTCGGGCAACAAACGTTGACGCTGACCGAGCTACGCTACATCGTCGCCGTGGCGCGCGAGCGGCACTTCGGGCGCGCGGCGGAAGCCTGCTTCGTCTCGCAGCCGACGCTCTCGGTGGCCGTCAAGAAGCTCGAGGAGGAGCTCGGCGTCGTCCTCTTCGAGCGCGGCCCGGGGGAGGTGACGGTGACGCCCGCCGGCACGCGCATCGTCGCGCAGGCGCAGCGCGTGCTCGAGGAGGCGTCCCGCATCAAGGAGCTTGCCGCGGCAGGGCGCGATCCGCTCGCGGGGCCTTTGCGCCTCGGCGCGATCTACACGATCGGCCCGTACCTCCTCCCGAAGCTCATCCCGCTCCTGCGCCGCAACGCGCCCACCATGCAGCTCCTCATCCAGGAGAACTTCACGCACGTGCTGGGCGAGATGCTGAAGAGCGGCGAGGTGGACGCGATCCTGGTCGCGCTGCCGTACGACGAGGCCGGAATCGCCACCCAAGCCCTCTACGACGAGCCGTTCTTCGTCGCCATCCCGAAGGGCCATTCGTGGGAGGGGCGAAAGCGGGTGACTTCGGAAGAGCTCACGAGCGAAAGCCTGCTCCTCCTCGGGGAAGGGCATTGCTTCCGCGACCAGGTGCTCGAGATCTGCCACACCGTGCGCTCCCGCGAGAGGAGCGGCGTCTCGCGCAGCGTCGAGGGCGGCTCGCTCGAGACGATCCGGCAGATGGTGGCGGGCGGGGTCGGCATCACCGTGCTTCCGGCCACTTCCCTTGGCGCGGGCGGCAGCGCGGGCGACCTGATCCGTGTCCTCCCCTTCGCGAGGCCGGTGCCCCGGCGCCGCGTCGGACTCGCGTGGCGCAAGAGCTTTCCCCGGCCGGAGGCCATCGAGGCGCTGAAAAAGTCCATCCTCGCGTGCAACCTCCCGCAGGTGGAGAAGCTCGCCTGACCGTCATTCGTGCCGCATGCGGGATTGATACGCGGTACATGCATTGACGCCGATGCGGAAGGGCGGCACCCTTGCGGCTACAACGATAAAGCAGCACGCGACAACAGCAGGCGATAGAGGAGCGCTGCCATGAAGCCCGTCCGTCCCAGCCGCCGTTCATTGCTTCGCCGCGCTGCCGCGCTCTCGGCCAGCGCGGCGCTCGGCCCCCTGATCCCCGGCACCGCGCGCGCGGCGCCCATGCGGCTGCGCCTCTCGTCCTCGCAGGCGAACGATCCGAAGTTCGCGAACGGCCGCGTGTACTACGAGAACCTGGTGAAGCACCTCAAGGCGGGCGGCCTCGCCGATCGCGTCGAGGTGCAGTTCTTCCCGGACAACCAGCTCGGGCAGGAGATCGACGTCATCAATTCGGTGAAGCTCGGCGTGATCGACATGATGGTGTCGGGCTCCTCCATCTCCGCGAACCTCGTGCCGCTCGTCGGCACGTTCGACCTCGGCTACCTCTTCGACAGCTTCCCGCAGCAGACCAAGGCCTTCGAGGCGGGCGCGGCAAAGCCGATCGAGGATGCGCTCCTCAAGGGCGCCAACATCCGCATCGTCAGCTGGGCCTACAACTTCGGCTCGCGCTCGGTGCTCGCGCGGCGCTCGGCGCGCACGCCCGAGGAGCTGAACGGCCTCAATATCCGCACGTTGCCCAATCCCGTGATCACCGAATGCCTGAAGCTCATGGGCGCAGCCGCCACGCCGCTCGCCTTCGGCGAGGTCTACACCGCGCTCCAGGCGGGCGTGCTCGACGGGCTCGAGCACGATCCGCCCACGATCGTGGCGAGCAAGTTCTACGAGACGGCGAAGTTCTACTCGCTCACGCAGCACAACTTCTCGCCGCTCGCCACGTACTTCAGCGAGACGACGTTCCAGCGCATGGAGGCGTCGCTGCGCGAGCCGTTCCTCGACGCGGCGCGCAAGGCCGCGGCCGACACCCGCGCCCACGGCCTCGCCGTGGAGCAGGAGGCGCTCGCGCTCCTCAAGTCGCGCGGGGTCACGGTGCTCGAGGCCGACAAGGAAGCATTCCGCAAGCGCGTGACGCCGCAGACGGAAGCGTTCCTGAAGGCGCGGCCCGAGGCGAAGCCGGTCGTTGACAAGATCCGCTCGACGCGCGTTTAGCGCCGACCGGGTCGCGGCAGCGCTGCTCGCCCTCACGGACTGGGCATCAGCGCTCCTTCTTCTCGCCGACCTCGCCGTCGTGGCGTTCTCCGTCACGGCGCGCTCGCTCTTCAACGCGCCGGTCGAGTGGTCCGACGACGTGGCGCGCGGGCTCATGGTCGGCTCGGCGTTCTTCGGCGCGGCGAGCGCGCTAAAGCGCGGCGAGAACGCGGGCGTCGTGTTCCTGGTCGACAAGCTCGGCGCGCGGCCGCGGCGCCTCGTCGATTCGTTCGCCGCGCTCCTCATCCTCGTCGTCTCCGCGTTCCTCGCGGCGAACTCGGCGCGCATGGGATGGCTGACGACCGGGCAGACGACCGGATCGGGGCTTCCTCTCGAGCTGACCTTCTACCCGATGGCGGCCGGCGCAGCCTGCATGACGCTTTTCGCCGCCGAGCATTTCTTCAGGCGCTCGATCGCCGACGTCGTTTCGGCGGCGGCGATCGGCGCTTTCGTGGCCGGCCTCTGGTATGCGTGGAGCGCCGTCGCGCCGGACGCGCTGCCGCCGGCGGGGGCGCTCATGCTCGCCGGCTTCGTGCTCTGCCTGGCCGGTGGGATGCCGATCGGCTTCGGCCTCGCGCTCGCGGCCCTGATCTACCTCTGGACCGAGGGCAACGTGCCGGGCGTGATCTTCGCCCAGCAAATGGCGCGCGGCATAGACAACTTCGTGCTCCTCGCCATTCCGTTCTTCATCCTCGTCGGCTACCTCATGGAGGCGAACGGCATGTCGGTCCGCCTCATCGCGCTCCTCGAGCGGCTCGTCGGCCGCATGCGCGGCGGCCTGAACGTGGTGATGGTCCTCTCCATGGTGATCTTCTCGGGCATCTCCGGCTCGAAGATGGCCGACGTCGCCGCGGTGGGATCGGTGCTCGTGCCGGCGGCGCGCCGCTCGAAGCAGAATCCGGGCGAGGCTGTCGCGCTCCTCGCCGCGTCGGCGGTGATGGCCGAAGCGATCCCGCCTTGCATCAACCTCATCATCCTCGGCTTCGTCGCGAACCTCTCCATCGGCGGGCTCTTCATGGCGGGGCTGTTGCCCGCGGGGGTGATGGCCGCCGCGCTGATCGCGGTCGCCGTCCTCTTCGGCAGGCGCGCCGCCCTCGCGGAAGCGGAGCAGCTCAAGGAGGACGCGCGGCGCTTGTGGAGCGGGGCGGCGGTGACGCTGGGGCTTCTCGTGCTCATCTTCGGCGGCTTCAAGACGGGATTCGCCACAGCGACGGAGATCTCGGCCTTCGCGGCGATCTACGCGCTCGTCGTCGGCGGTGCGGTGTTCCGCGAGCTCGGCCTGCGCGCCGCGTTTCAGAGCTTCGTGCATGCGGCGACGCGCTCGGGCCTGGTGCTCTTCATCGTCGCGGCGGCGCAATCGCTCGCGTTCGTGCTCACGTTGCAGCAGGTGCCGCACGCGCTCGCCGACATGATGATCCGCTTCTCGCAAGCGGGCGGCGCGTGGACGTTCATGCTGCTTTCCATCCTGATCCTCATCGTCATGGGATCGGTGCTCGAAGGCGCGGCGGCGCTCATCATCTTCGGGCCGCTCCTCGTCCCGGTCGCCTCGCAGATCGGCATCGCGCCGCTGCACTTCGGCGTCGTGCTCGTGGTCGCCATGGGCATCGGCCTCTTCGCCCCGCCGCTCGGCCTCGGGCTCTATGGCGCCTGCCTCATCGGCAAGGTGCCGATCGAGGACACGGTGCGGCCGATCCTCGGCTACCTCGGGCTGCTTTTCCTGTGCCTCCTCGTGATCGCGTTCGTCCCCGGGATCTCGCTCTGGCTGCCGCACCTCATGGGATACTGACGGCCGCTTGAAGCTTTCGGTCGTCGTCCCGGCGTACAACGAAGAAAAGCTCCTCCCGCAGTGCCTCGGCGCCATCGGCGCAGCGATGGCGGCGTTCGAGGACGCGGAGCTCGTCGTGTGCGACAACAATTCGACCGACCGCACGGCCGAGATCGCCCGCGCCGCGGGCGCCAAGGTCGTGTTCGAGCCGGT
>JAFAGU010000290.1 GCA_019237595.1 Betaproteobacteria bacterium
GCTCGAGTGCTGGCGCGCCGCCCAGGAAGCAGGCTATCGCGCCATCGTCTCCGCGCGCTCAGGCGAGACCGAGGACGTCTCGATCGTGCATCTCGCCGTCGGCTGGGGCGTGGCCCAGCTCAAGGTCGGCAGCTTCTCGCGCTCCGAGCGCATGGCGAAATGGAATGAGGGGCTGCGCATCGAAGAGTCGCTCGGCGCTCGAGCTCTGCCCTATCCCGCGGGAAAGCTTTTCAAGTAGCGCCTAGAGCGCCGCGAGCCCGCCCGCGGAAAGTCGGTAAGCCCGGTCGCACATGGAGGCGGCCGCCTCCGAATGGGTGGCGAGGATCACCGCGCAGCCCTGCCGCCGCGCGTTGTCGTGAAGAAGACCCAGTACCCGGCGCGCGTTCTCCGGATCCAGGTTGCCTGTGGGCTCGTCCGCAAGGAGAAGCCTCGGCTCGCCGACGAGCGCCCGTGCGATCGCCACCCGCTGCAGCTCGCCGCCCGAGAGCTCCCTCGGCATGCTGTCTTCCCTCCCCGCCAGGCCAACCGCCGCGAGGATTCCTTTGGAAGTTTCCAGAGATCTATTTCTCAGGAGAAGCGGGAGTGCCACGTTCTGCCCGACCGTCAGATGCGGCAGGACGTGGAAGGCCTGGAAGACGAAGCCGAAGCGCTCGCGGCGCAGGAGCGTGCGCTCGTCGTCGCTCATGCGCGTGAGCTCGCGGCCCTCGAAGACGATGCTGCCTTCGTCCACCGGCTCGAGGCCCGCGATGGCGTTGAGCAGCGTGGACTTGCCGATCCCGGATTCACCGACGAGCGCCACGTACTCGCCGGCGCCGAGCTCGAGCGAGACGTCGTCCAGCACGACGCGCTCGCCGAACCGCTTCGTCACGCCGCTGAGCTTGAGCACCCGCGCAATCGTACCCCGCTGGCACCGCGGCCCCGCCTAGCCCCGCGCGCCGCTCTTTTGCTAGACTGGCTCGCAGTCCCAAGCACTATATTTCCTGAGGAGGAGACCATGAAAACCATCCTTCGCGCGCTCGTCGCGGGCGCCGCGTCCTTCGCCGTGGCCTTCGCCCCGGCCGCGCTCGCGCAGCAGAAGAGCGTCAAGATCGGCTTCATCACGACGCTCTCCGGACCGCCGGCGATCATCGGCAAGCACATGAAGGATTCGGTCGAGCTCGCGCTCGATCACCTCGGCAACAAGATGGGCGGGCTTCCGGTCGAGGTCGTCTTCGGCGACGACCAGTTCAAGCCCGAGGTCGGCGTGCAGCTCGCGGAGGAGATGCTGAAGAAGAACCAGGTCGACTTCGTCTCCGGGATCATCTGGTCCAACGTCATGATGGCGGTGGCACCGGTTGTCACGGACTCGGGCCACATCATGGTCGGCACGAACGCGGGCGCGAGCCCGCTCGCCGGGAGCCAGTGCAACGAGCTCTACTTCTCCACCTCCTGGAACAACGACCAGTCGCCCGAGGCACTGGGCAAGTTCCTCCAGGACAAGGGCGTGAACGACCTCTACATCCTCGCGCCCAACTACCAGGCCGGCAAGGACATGGTCGCCGGCCTCAAGCGCTACTACAAGGGCCGCATCGTCGACGAGGTCTACACCAAGTTCCAGCAGCAGGACTACCAGGCCGAGATCACCCAGCTGCGGGCGAAGAACCCGAAGGCAGTATTCGTCTTCTATCCCGGCGGCATGGGTATCCAGTTCGTGAAGCAGTACGTCCAGGCGGGCCTGCGCGACCAGATCCCGCTGTACTCCGTGTTCACGGTCGACGAGACCTCGCTCCCGGCGCTCAAGGAAGCGGCGATCGGCCAGTACGAGGCGCGCTTCTGGAGCCCGGACCTGAACGTGCCGGCGAGCAGGAAGTACGTCGCCGACTTCGAGAAGAAGTACGGCTACACGCCTTCCTACTACGGCGCCCAGAGCTACGACGGCATCATGCTGATCGATTCAGCCGTGCGCGCGACCAAGGGCAACCTGAAGGACACCAAGGCGCTCGTCGCCGCGATGCGCAAGGCCAACTACGACTCGATCCGCGGGCCGTTCAAGTTCAACAACAACCAGCACCCGATCCAGGACTTCTACCTGCTCCAGGCGGTGAAGGCGGACAACAAGGACGGCGCGGCGATGAAGATCATCGCCAAGGCGTTCGAGAAGCACCAGGACGCCTACCACCAGGAATGCAAGATGAAGTGGTAGGGCCGGACCGTCCCGCCGGCTAGCCCGGCGGGCCGCCCGCCGCGCGCTCGAGCGCGGCGATGCTGTCGAGGTGCGAAGCGCGCATCTTCTCGAAGACGGCGCGCGAGTGGGGATCCAGGTCGGCGAGCGCTCCGTCGAACTTGCGTACCGCCCAGCGCAAGCCCTGGATGAGGTAGCGCAGCTTGTCCGCCCGAGCGTCGACGTCGAGCGCCCGGTCGTAGAACTCGCTCGTCTCGTGGCTGTAGGGCACGCCCGCCTTCTCGAGGAGCTTGCCGATCAGCGCGCAGTTCTGCGCCTCGCGCGCCTGCACCTCTCGCAGGACCCGCCACTCCGGCGAGCGCCGGTCGAAGGCGTCCATGAAGAGCACGAGCACCTTCGCCCCCGCGCGCTCGGCCTCGAGCATGCGGTTGAAGAAGGCGGCCCGGCTGTCAGTGGAGCTTGACGTACTCGTATTCCACCGGAAGGTTGTTGATGCCGCGCTCGGGCGGCGCGATCCAGGCGGCCATCTTCCCCGGCTCCGCCACGCGCTGCATCAGGGAATGGACGAACGCCCGGTCCGATTCCGAGGGAATCCATTCGGGGAGGCGCTTGTCGTACTCCTCGCGCGGAATGACGTTGCCTTCGGGCGTCACCGGCTGGCCGGCCCAGAGGCCGATCGAGCGCCGGAAGTGCGGCGAGGGCAGCGACAGCCGGAAGGAATGGCCCGAGCGCTCGATGGTGCGGTTCCAGCGCTTGAGGCCGATCTCGCAGTCCTTGAGGTAGGACTCGCGCATGAGCTCGTTGATCGCGTTCAGCATCGGCACGTCCTCCGCCGTGCCGTCGGGCTGCGGCATGCGGAACGTGGCGTTCCGCAGGACGTGGTCCTCGTACTGGCTCTCGTCGGGCCGGCCCTTGAGGCCGTTGGCGAAGTTCGCGGCGGAGTTCGAGGAAATCTCGCTCCCGAAGAGATCGAGCGAGCTCGAGCACCAGAAGTTGAGGTAGCGCTGCAGGAGCGGCAGGTCGACCGCGCCGTGAGCGCGGATCCTGGCCGGGTCCTCCGT
>JAFAGU010000372.1 GCA_019237595.1 Betaproteobacteria bacterium
GCTTCGTCGACGGGCTGGCCAAGATGACCATCGCGCTCTCGGACGGCGCGACGACCTCGTTCGTCGCGGTGGGCTCGGGCTCCTGGTTCGGCGAGGGCTCGGTCATCAAGGGCGGGCCCCGCCAGTACGACGTGGTGCTCTTGCGCGAGAGCGAGGTGGCCTTCATGCCGCGCGCCACATTCATGTGGCTCCTCGAGCGCAACGTCGCGTTCAACCGCTTCGTCATCGACCAGCTGAACGAGCGATTGCTGCAGTTCATCGGCCTCGCCCAGCGCGACCGGCTGCTCGATCCTACGGCGCGCGTCGCGCTCACGCTCGCGTCGCTCTTCAACCCGCAGCTCTCGCCCGGGATCCGATCCTCGCTCGTCATCTCGCAGGAGGAGATCGCCGAGCTCGCCGGCCTCTCGCGCCAGCGCACGAACGAGGCGCTGAAGGACCTCGGCGAGCGCAATCTCCTGCGCACGGAGCGCGTGGGCATCACCATCCTCGACCTGGAGGGGCTGCAGCGCTTTAAACGCTAGCAGTGTCGCCCGGGCGACTGCGGAACGTTGGCTAGCCGCTTACAAGACGACCTTATAATCGCGCCATGAAAATCCTCGTTGCCGTGAAGCGTGTCGTGGACTTCAACGTCAAGGTGCGGGTCAAGCCCGACGGCACCGGCGTGGAGACCGCGAACGTGAAGATGTCGATGAACCCCTTCGACGAGATCGCGGTCGAGGAGGCGGTGCGCCTCAAGGAAGCGGGCGCGGCGATCGAGATCATCGCCGTCTCTTGCGGGCCGGCCGCGTGCCAGGAAACGCTTCGCACGGCGCTCGCCATCGGCGCCGACCGCGCCATCCTCGTGGAGAGCAGCGAGGAGCTTCAACCGCTGGCCGTTTCCAAAATCCTCAAATCCGTGGTCGAACGAGAGAAACCGAACCTCGTCATCCTCGGCAAGCAGGCGATCGACGACGACTGCAACCAGACCGGCCAGATGCTCGCGGCGCTGCTCGGATGGGCGCAGGCGACCTTTGCTTCCAAGGTCAAGCTTTCCCCTGAGAAGGCGGAAGTAACCCGCGAAGTGGACGGCGGCCTGGAGACCGACTCGGTGAAGCTCCCGGCGGTGATCACGACGGACCTGCGCCTGAACGAGCCGCGGTACGTGACGTTGCCCAACATCATGAAGGCGAAGAAGAAGGCGCTCGAGACGCTCAAGCCGGATGCGCTCGGGGTCGACGTTTCTCCAAGGCTTCAAACCTTGAAGGTGACCGAGCCTCCCAAGCGCAAGGCGGGCGCCAAGGTCCCGGACGCGAAGACCCTCGTCGAAAAGCTCCGCAACGAAGCGAAGGTGCTCTGATGGCCATCCTCGTCATCGCGGAGCACGACAACAAGACGCTCAAGAAGGCGACCCTCAACGCCCTCGCAGCCGCCCAGAAGATCGGCGGAGATATCGACGTTCTGGTTGCCGGTCATCAAATCAAAGATGTTACGGTTGGAGGGGTCAGGAAAATACTGCAGGCAGATGCGCCGCACCTCGCGGACTTCCTCGCGGAGAACGTGGCTTCTGTCGTGTTGGGTATTTCGAAAGGCTACTCGCACATCCTCGCGCCCTCCACGTCCAACGGAAAGAACATCCTGCCGCGCGTCGCGGCGCTCCTGGACGTGCAGCAGATCTCCGACATCGTCGCGGTGGAGTCGGCCGACACGTTCGTGCGGCCGATCTACGCAGGCAACGCGCTCGCGACCGTGAAGTCGAAGGACCCGATCAAGGTGATCACGGTCCGCACGACGGCCTTCGACGCGGTTTCGGGTTCCGGTTCTGCCCCTGTCGAGGCCATTTCCGCGGGAAATGATTCGGGACTCTCCAGCTTCGTGGGCCGAGAGGTCTCGAAGTCGGAGCGTCCGGAGCTCACTGCCGCGAAGATCATCGTCTCGGGCGGCCGCGGCATGGCGAACGGGGAGAACTTCAAGAAGGTGCTCGAACCGCTCGCCGACAAGCTTGGCGCCGCGATGGGCGCCTCGCGCGCCGCGGTCGACGCGGGCTTCGTTCCGAATGACTGGCAGGTCGGCCAGACCGGCAAGATCGTGGCGCCCGACCTCTATATCGCGGTGGGCATCTCGGGGGCGATCCAGCACCTCGCCGGCATGAAGGACAGCCGCGTCATCGTCGCCATCAACAAGGACGAGGAAGCGCCGATTTTCCAGGTCGCGGACTACGGGCTCGTCGGAGACCTCTTCCAGCTCGTGCCGGCCGTGGTCGAAGAGCTGAAGAAATAACGAGGAGCGCGCCATGAGCGCCTACGTCGCGCCGCTGAAGGACATGAAGTTCGTGATGAAGGAGCTTGCCGGCCTCGAGGCGGTGGCGAAGCTCCCCGGCTACGAGGAAGCGACGCCCGACACGGTCGACGCGATCCTCGAGGAGGCGGCGAAGTTCGCCGCCGGAGTGCTCGACCCGCTGAATCGCGTCGGCGACGAGGAAGGCTCCGTGTGGAAGGACGGGACCGTCACGACGCCCAAGGGCTTCAAGGACGCCTACCGGCAGTACGTCGAGGCAGGCTGGGGCGCGCTGCCCTCCGAGCCGGCCTGGGGCGGGCAGGGGCTTCCCAAGCTCGTCGCGACCGGCGTCGAGGAGATGCTCACCTCCGCCAACATGTCGTTCTCGCTCTGCCCATTGCTCACGCAGGGCGCGATCCACGCGCTCGAGCTTTGCGGTACCGAGGCGCAGAAGGAAACCTACCTCCGCAAGATGGTCGAGGGCCGCTGGACCGGCACCATGAACCTCACCGAGCCGCAGGCCGGTTCCGACCTGGCATTGGTGAAAACCAGGGCGAAAAGAGCCGGCGACCATTACCTCATCTCGGGTCAGAAGATCTTCATCACCTACGGCGAGCACGACATGGCGGAGAACATCGTCCAT
>JAFAGU010000174.1 GCA_019237595.1 Betaproteobacteria bacterium
AGGCAGGTGCCCCTTGGCATCCTTGCCCGAAACAATGACGTGCTTCAGGAATCGCAGCTTGCCGAGAAGCGGCTCGAACTGGGGCAGGAGCGCCTCCGAAACGACCAGCGCGCGGGCGCGGCTGTCGGAGAGCATGTACTCGTAGTCCCTGGTCGTGAGGAGGGTATTCACTGCGATGGGAATGATCCCGGCCCGAATGGCGCCGAGGAACGCGACCGGCCAGTCGATGCCGTCCGCCATGGCGAGCAGCACTCGGTCCTCCATGTCGAGCCCCAGCTCGCCGAGCCCGCTGCCGAAGCGATTGACCCGCTCGGCGAGCTCGGCGAAGGTGTATTCCCCCGCGTCGTCGATGTAAGCGAGCTTGCGCGCGCGGGTTGCGAGGTTGCGCTCGACGAGGTCGACAGCAGCGTTGTACTCGCGCGGGATTGCGATCACTGCTCGCCCTCTTCGTCCTCGTCGTAGTTCAGCTCGATCTTGATGCCGTTGGGGTCGTAGAAAAAGAGCTGGATGAGCGCCTGCCCGTTCGCGCGGCGCCGGGTGAAGGAAATGCCTTCCGTTTCGAGGTGGCGCACCATCTCGCGAAGGCCTTTGGCCCGGAACGCAACGTGGTCGATCGCGCCGGTTCCGGCGGCGTCGCCTTGCGAAGCTCGCCCGAGGTATTCACGCTGCCGCTCGCCGGCATGCCGGGCGCTAGGGCCGATGTGCACCACGTCGCGCTCGCCGAGGTACATCCAGTGCACGGGAAAGCCGAAATCCGGATGCGGGCCGGACCGGAGGCCGAGGACCCGCGCATACCAGTCGCGCGTGGCATCGATGTCGTCGGCGGCGACGAGGAAATGCTCGATATGGGAAAGCGGCACGGGCGGAAATGTACCGCAGCCGCCGGGTGCCCGGGACCTACTGGGGCTTTTCCGCCCCCGCGGTTCGCGGCCGGTTGCTGGCCGGGGCGCTCTTGGGACGTCCGACGGAAGCGGCTCGATTCGCCTCCTGCAGCTCGGCGATCAGCTTGCCGCAGTTGCTGTCCTTGCCCGGACCGGAGTCGATGAGCGGGATCACCGCCAGGAGCGGATTGATGACCGCCATGGCGGCCGCCCCGACGCCGCGCGCGGCGATGGACTTCACGTCGACGCCGACGTGCGGCTTGGAGAACGGCCCGCGGATGTAGAGCGGCGAGCGCAGGGACGCGAGGCTCGCCTCCTTCGGCTGCGGGATCAGCGTGAGGTTCAGCTCTTCGCTCTTGAGATTGATGTCTCCGGTGCCGTGCACGTTCACGACCTGGGTGTCGAAGACGAGCGCATTCGTCTGCATGTCGCCATCCTTGACGCCAAAGTCTCCCACGACGCAGCGGATCGGCACCTGGCGGTCGCCACCGAGCTTCGCCTTCGCGATGCCCCACAGGTTGATGGCGGCGAGCTGCATCACGAATTCGCTCACCTGGCCTCCTTCCATGAAGAGCCCGATCTGGCCGTTGGAGGTGCCCAGGAGCCGCGCGACGGAGTTTCCGGTTCCGGCGAGCTCGATGCCGCCGCTCAGGTCGCCGACCGAGGCCTTCGTCACCTTCACCGTGGGAAAGAGCTTCGCGAGCTGCAGCCGATCGACCCTGATCCGGGCGCTGCCGCGGATCGTCTCCTGGCGCCCGTCGAGGCGGATGACGCCGGCAAGGCGCCCGCCCGCCGTCCCGAACTCGAGCGGATCCAGAGTCAGGACGCCGTCCTGCATGCGGATGCGGGTCTTCAGGTCTTCGAGCGGCAGCTGCTCGGGGCGCTCGATCTGGCCGGCGGCGAGCTTCACGTCGGCATCGACGCTCTTCCAGCGCTTCGGATCGAAAGGCGCGTCCGGCAGCACGCCCTTGCCCGACGACTTGTGCGTCCCGACCGTGGGGCCGAGGTCCGCGAGGTTCAGCACCTTGGAGCGCAAGTCGCCCGTCATCACAGGACGCTGCGGGTTCGTATCGACCTGCAGCGTGCCCGCGAGGTCGCTTTCGCCGACCTTGCCGGTGAAGTTTTCGTAGCGGATGACGCCTCCCTTGCGCACGAGGTGCCCTGCGGTCGAGTAAGGCGGCGTGGCCGGGAGCGCGACGCCGATCACGGGATAAAGATCGTCCATCGACTTGCCCGCGAGGCGCACGTTCATGTCGAGACCGGCGAGGCCGACCAGTTCGTCGATCTTCCCGTCCACGAACGCGCTGTTGTCGCCGATCGTCGCGGCAGCCTTGAGCGGATACGGGGCGCCCTGGTTTTCGCGCAGCGCCAGTACGGGACCGCCATGCCCGGAGCCCGACACGGCCAGGCCGCGATAGCGGCCCCGCACCTCGAAATTCACGCCGGTGGCGTCGGTCGAAAGCTCCGCCGCCACGTGGACGTTGTGCTGGGCGTCGTCGTAGCGCAACTGCCCCCGGTCGAGCGCGAGGTTACGGATCCGGATCCGGGACGGTTTATTCGGATGCTCGTCCTTCAACACCCAGTTCCGGCGGCCCTCGGCATCCTGCTCGAGGTTCACCTCCGGGCGCTCGAGGCGCACGTCCGGCAAGCTCACGCGCCCAGCCAGCAGCGGCGTCACGCTGAGCGTAATCTCCAGGGAGTCGGCGCGGAGCAGGAAGGGCGCCTTCCCCCAAGGTGCATTCGCGAAAGTGACCCGCTCGGCGCGAAACGCCGGGTGGATCCAGTCCCAGGCGGGGCGGATCCGCCCTTCGATCTTGAGCTCC
>JAFAGU010000217.1 GCA_019237595.1 Betaproteobacteria bacterium
GCGGCCGTCGGGCCGGCGGCGCATTCCCCCGAGCCGAGCGGTTTTTCCTTGCTCGGCATCAAGATCACCTCGACGTGCGGAATTTCATCGAATCCGAGGATCGGATAGTCCTCCCAGGTCCTCGCCAGCGTGCCGGAAGCGTCCCACTTCACCGCTTCCTTGAGCGTCCAGCTCGCCGCCTGCACGATGCCGCCCTCGACCTGGTTCTTCAGCCCATCGGGATTGACCGCCTCGCCCGCGTCCACCGCCGCGACCGCGCGCAGGAGCCGGATCTTTTCCTCTACCTCGATCTCCACCATGACGGCGCAATAGGCTGAGGCATTCTTGTAGCGGCTAAAGCCGAGTCCCCGGCCAACGGATTCATTTTTTGGTTTTTCAAAGAAGGTACGCAGTTTCTCAATGACCGCGCGCGCCCTGGGATCCGATAGATGGCGGAGCCGGAATTCCGCCGGGTCGGCGCCGAGCGCGCGCGCGATCTCGTCCATCATGCTCTCGATGGCGAAGACGTTCGCGTAGGCGCCGAGCGAGCGCAGCGCCGAGACGCGGAGCGGCATCTCCGCGATGAAGTGGTAGGCGACCTCCTGGTGCGGGAAGTCGTAGAGGGGCACGGCGTTGCGATCGCCGCCGCCCGCGGGGAGCGGCATGTCCTGCGGCGGCGGCACGGGATGCGCCGGCTCCATCTCCCACGCGGCGAGCAGGTTCACGCCCTCGCCGCGACCCGGGCGCTTGATGTGCGTGTGGCTCCAGAGCTCGTGGCGCCACTCTCCGATCTTCCCGGCGGCGTCGGTGCCGGCGGAAATCTTCACCGCCATCGCCGAGCCGTAGGGCGCGCAGGCGAGCTCCTGCTCGCGCGTCCACTGCAGGAGCACCGGCTTGCCGATCGCGCGCGCCACGAGCGCTGCGTCGAGCGCTGCATCGTCCGCGCCGTTGTGGCCGTAGCAGCCGGGCCCGTCGCGATGGATCACTTCCACGTCGCGTTCGGGCATCCGGAGCGCTTTCGCAAGCTGGCCGCGCAGCATGTGCGGCCCCTGCGTG
Organism: Betaproteobacteria bacterium; assembly: GCA_019237595.1. Taxonomy (GTDB): domain Bacteria; phylum Pseudomonadota; class Gammaproteobacteria; order Burkholderiales; family SG8-39; genus SCGC-AG-212-J23. The sequence goes on from JAFAGU010000217.1 coordinate 1,036, forward strand.
TGCGACCAGACGACGAGCTTCCCATCCTGCATCGCGGCGGCGGCGCACGAGGGACCCATGGACGCATGGGCGATATAGGGACGGGAGTAGGTCGCCTCGAAGCGCTTTGCGACCGCGCCCGGCGTCCCCTTCTTGTGCACCAACGTCGTGGTGCTCGGCAGCGATTGCAGGAACTGCGGAATCTCCTGCGGTGCGGGCAGGGGAGGCAGGCTCTCCCAGCGCGCCGCCTTCGTCGCAACCTCGAGCGCGCTCACCGCATGCTCCTCTCGCTCGCACGCGAGTCCGACGAAGCTGCCGTTCCTCGCGATCTCCACGCCCGGTACGGCGCGGCGGATCGCCGACTCGTCGAGCGAAAGAAGCTTGGCGCCCAGCCTCGGCGGGCGCAGCACCCGCGCATGGCGCATGCCCGGAAGCTCGATGTCGTGCAGGAACGCGCCGCCGGAAAGCTTCGCCGGCAGGTCGAGCCGTGGAAGCGCCCGCCCCACGACGCTTCGCGGCGTCGAAAGGAGCGCCGCCTTGCCGCTCGCATCGCGCGCGAGGCTCACTTGCGCCGCGAGGTCCCAGTACGTGGTGCGCAGGTCCGTGCCCGGCACCTCGAACGTGCCGTCGACGAGGCGAAGGTCGGAGGGCGCGACTTCCAGCGCCGCCGCGGCGGCGGCGAGGAAGAGCTCGCGCACCTCCGCGCAGGCGAGCGCCATCGCCCGGCCGCCGACTTCCATGGACTGGCTGCCTGCCGTGTACCACTCGTCGGGCGAGACGCGCGTGTCGCCGACGGTAGGCGCGATGCGCTCCGGCGCGACGCCGAGCTCCTCGGCCGCGAGCTGGGCGATCGCCGTGACGATGCCCTGGCCGAGCTCCACCTTACCGCTGTAGATGCGCACCTTGCCGCCGCGCTCGAACTTCACCCAGCGCTCGAGGCGCGGGTTCTGCTGGAGGCTCAGCGGCAGCGCGGCGTCAGCCATGCGGCGCGTCGAGGAATTCCATCATGAAGGCGACGAGCGCCTGCGGCTGCTCGAGCATCGGGCAGTGGCCGGAGTCCGGGATCTCGCGGTAGCGCGCGCGCGGGATTTTCGCCGCGAGCTCTCGCGCAAGCGCGGGCGGCGTCGTCTGGTCGAGCGCGCCGCACATCACGAGCGTGGGCTTCTCGAGCGACGCAAGCCGCGGCGTCAGATCCATCTCGGCGAGCGCAAGGCAGGCGCGGGCGAAGCAGGCGGCATCGACGGTTTTGAGGTGCTGCTTCCTCTCCATGACCGACTGCGGATATTTTTCTTGAAAACCGGGTGGCAGCATCCTTCCAATGGCAGTATCGAGAACGGCCTCCATGCCCTTGGAGCGCACGGCCTGCGCCATGTTGCGGAAGGGCGCGCGCGCGGGCTCCGGGAAGGCGGCGAGGGCGTCGGCGACGACGAGCGGCCCGAACTCCGCGCCGTGGTCGAGCGCGAGCTGCAGCGCGACGAAGGCGCCGAAGCCGTTGCCGAAAACCTCGGTCCCGGGCGAGAGCTTGAGCTCGCGCATGACGTTCGCCACGTGCGCCGCGTGCTCGGCGAGCGAATTCAGCTCCACGGGGGCGGACTTGCCGAAGCCGGGGAGGTTGATGCGCGTCACGCGCCGCGTGCGCGCCAGCCCGGGCACGACGCCGTCGAAGACGGTGAGCTCCGTCAGAAGCGAGTGAATCAAGAGGAGATCGGGGCCAGCGCCTTGCTGGTCGATCTCGACTGCTCTCATGGTTCCAGGTTTTTCGCTGGAGGATAATCCCTGGAGTAGACCGGATTGGAAAGAAAGGTCTTGACGTCGAAGCTCCAGAACTGGCTCACATTCGGGTAGGTGGCGACGATGGTGTTCACGAGCTGGCCGTTCTTGCGCTCCACCTTGCGCACGTAGATGTTGAGGACGGGCTTGCCGTACTCGTCGATCTTGATGGGACCGACCGGGCTGTCGGCGAGGCTCGTGTTGTGGAGCGCCTTCACGAAGGCCGCCTTGTCCTCGAACTTGCCATCGATGGATTTGAGCGCCGCCTCGAGGAACATCCCGGCGACGTACGTGCCGGCGGTGTAGAAGCCGGGCGTCACCTTGTATTCCTTCTGCACGGCCTCGACGAAGCGGCGGTTCGCGGCCGATTCGTTGGCCGCCGAATACCAGCTGGCGGAGTAGACGCCGAGCGCCTCGTCGCCCATGTTGCGAAGCACGCCTTCGTCCACGCACGTCGGGTTGCCGAAGACCGGCGCCTTGAAGCCGTAGTCGGCGTAGGCCTTGAGGAAGCGCACGCCGTTGATGCCGGCGAAGCCGGCGTAGACGCCGTCCACGTTCTGCTTGAGCTGCCCGAGGTAGGGACCGTACTCCGGGACGTTGAGCGCCGGCCAGAGCTTCTGCACCACCTTGCCGCCGTCGCCTTCGAAGGCGGCGAGGAAGCCCGCCGCGCCCTCGTGGCCGTAGGTGAAGTCGTCGGCGACCATGGCGAGGCGCTTCACGCCGAGCTTCTTCGCCGCGAAGTCGCCCAGGACGTGCATCGGCTGCGCCGCCGTGCCCATGGCGTGCACCACGTAGTCGTTCTGCTTCTGCTGCGCGAGGTCCTTCTGTGCCGCCGAGGTGGGCGTGATGAGCGGCACCTGCGCCTGCCTGATGTAGTCGTCTATCGCGAGCGCCTCGAAGGTCGCGAGCGGGCCGATGATGACGTGCACGCGGTTCTTTTCCGCGAGCTCCTGGGTCTTCGTCTTCGCCTGCGGCGGCGAGCCCGCCGTGTCCACCGCGAAGAGCTCGACCTTGCGTCCCGCGAGCGTGTAGTTCCGCTCCTTGAGGAAGAGCTCGATTCCCTGCTCCATCTGCTTCCCGCCCGCCGCGAGCGGGCCCGTGCGGACCGTAAGGAAGCCAAGTCTTAGCGGTTCGGCCTGGGAAAAAGTTTCTCCGGCAAAGACGAATACAAGAAAAAACGCTGCAAGCGCGATGCGTTTCATCGACCCTCCTCCGGCGGGGGAGGGTAGCAGAACTTCTAGTGGAAGGAGCGCCGGTGCGGGTGCGTGCCGACGAAACGAGTGGGCACGATTCTCGTCGGGATGATCGCGAAGGCCGGGTAGTACGGATACGACGGGTAGAAATCCGGCGGGTAGGGGTTGTAGCCGCTGCTCGCCGGCGCGGTTGTGTAGTAGCCCTGCACCGGCACCGGCCGCGGCGGATTGGCCTTCGCCTGCGCGAGCTGCCACTCGAGGTTGGCGATGCGCTGCTCGAGGTCGCGCTTCTTCTGCGCTTCGGCGGCGGCGAGCTGCTCCGGGGTGGGATTGAGCGCCTTCTCGTCGGCCATCACGACCTGGACCTTCTTCGCCCTGGGCGGCGGCGGGGAGTTGGAGTACACCGTGCGGCCGTCGTCGTCGATCCACTTGTAGACCGCAGCCTGGGCGGCATGGGAAGCAAGCCCGAGGAGAAGCGACAGCGCGAGAACACTGAAGCGCATAAGGCTGCGACAGTCTAATCCGCCGCGCATTCCCTGTCTCTATGTAACAAGCTATTTCCGCCGCGAAAGCTTGAGGCGCAGGCCCACCGGCGCCATCGTCAGGTGCAGCGCCTCGCGCGCCTCGCCGCCGTCGGGGGTCTCGACCGAGGCGACGTCGAAGCCGGCGAAGAGCATGGCCATCACCATTTTCATCTCCTGCATGGCGAGATAACGTCCCGGGCAGAGGCGAGGCCCGGCTCCGAAGGGCATGGCGACGCGCTTTGCGGAGGAGGGCGCCGCGATGCCGGATTCCTTGCCAGCTTCGAGCCAGCGCTCCGGGTGGAACGCTGCTGCGTCGCGGAAATGGCGCTCATCCGTGGGCGCCGGACGCATGAGGAGGAGGACGAGGTGGCCCTTCGGCACGCGGATGCCAGCCACCACGCTGTCTCGCGCCGCCTGGTTGACGATGATCGGCGCCACCGGCTTGAGCCGCATCGTCTCGTTCATGCACGCATCCACGTAGGCGAGCTTGCCGATCTGCTCGAGCGTCGGCAGCCGCGCTTCGCCGAGCAGGCCGCGCACCTCTTCGGTCGCGCGTCGCGCCGCCTCGGGATGGCGCGAGAGGAGGTAGATCATCCACGCAAGCGTGTTCGCGGTCGTGTCCTCGCCCGCGAGGAGCATGGTGAGAACGTTGCCCGCGACATCCTCGTCGGTGAGGCCGCTCCCTTCGCTGTCGCGCGCGACGATCATCGCCTCGATGAGATTCTGCGGATCGGCGCGCAGGGTCGGATTCGCCTCCAGCCGGGCGCGCGCCTGCGCGATGAAGCCTTCCACCGCGACGCGCAGCGCCTCCAGGTGGCGGGCGCGCTCGCGCCGCGCAGGCAGGAAGGGAAGCTTGAGCTCGGGAAAGGGCGAGAGCACGCGCTTGAAGAGCGCCGGCAGAACCTTGTCGAGGTGCTGCTGGATCACCTCGCGGTCGGACTCGATGGTGTTGATGTCGGCGCCGAAGGCGAGGCCCGCGGTCACGTCGACCGTGTAGCGCATGAGGTCGGATTGCAATTCGATTTCCCGGCCCGCCTCCGCGGCGCGCACCCAGCGCCTCGCGAAGCGCTCGGTCACCTTTACGAGCGTCGGGAAGTACGCCTTGATGTGCGCCGGGTCGAAGCCTGCCATCACCATCGGCCGCTGGCGCTTCCAGTGCGCGCCGTTCGACGAGAAGAGGCCGCCGAAGCCCATCTCGCGCGAGATGCGCTCGAGGCGCTCGGTGCGCTGGAAGCCCTCGGGCCGGTCGCGCAGCACCGACGCGATCGCCTCGGCATCGGCGATGGCGAGGAAGCGGCGGCTCCCGAGCCGGAAGCGGAAGAAGTCCCCGTACTGCGCGCGCCATTTCTCCGCCACCGTGTGCAGCCGCACCGGGCTCACCTGCAGCGCATTGCCCAGCACCGGCAGCCCCGGCGGGCCCGGCAGCTCGGCGATTTCGCAAAGGGGAGCATTCATCGCGGCTATCTTACCCGGTAGACTTTTTGAGCCCTGAGAGCGAGCCGCATAGGCGACTAGACAAGACCAGACAAAGATGGAACCCAAGGACCGCCCGATCCGCATCGGCTTCCTCGTCCCGCCGGGCGCGCCCACGGTCGAGGTGGAGATGATCGCGGCCGCGCCACGGCCGGTGTCGGTGCACTTCACGCGCCTCGTCGCGCGCGGGCCGGCGGGCACGCACCAGGGCCAGGA
>JAFAGU010000132.1 GCA_019237595.1 Betaproteobacteria bacterium
GGCGTCGAAGTGCCCGCCCTCGGGAATGACGTTGACCGCGCCGGCCGCAAGGTGCGGAAGCGCGTAGAGCCCGGAGCCGTGCGAGAGCGGCGCGGCGTGAAGGATGGCGTCCTCGGGCTCGAGCTCGTCGATGTCCGAGAAATAGGCTTGCGTTGCGAAGAGGAGGTTCCGGTGCGTGAGCATCGCGCCCTTCGGCACCCCCGTGGTGCCGCTGGTGTAGAAGAGCCACGCCGGATGATCCGGGCGCACCTGCGCCATGGTCGCCGCTTCGGAGAACAGCGATTCGTATTCGGCCGAAGGCGCGACGATGCCTTCCACGTCGATGTCCTCGCTCCGGAAGCAGAGCTTCGCCCCGGAATTGCCCACGATGTATGCGAATTCCTTCGCATGCAGCTTGGCGTTCATGGGGACCGCGACGAGGCCCGCGTGCCAGCAGGCGAAGAGCACCTCGAAGTACTGTGGGCAGTTCCTCATCGCGATGGCGACGCGCTCCCCGGGAGCGAGGCCGAAGCGTTGCTTTAGCGCATGGGCGAGGGCGGAGGCGCGCTCGGAAAGCCGGCCGTAACTCAGGACCGCGCGGCCGCCCACGGCGACCGCGGTGCGCTCAGGCTGCGAGCGGGCGCTGCGGGCGAGCAGCTCGGCCAGGTTCATCGAGGGCGAAGAAACGCAGTGCGTTTCGAGTGGTCTGCTCCGCGACGTCCTCGAAAGGACGGCCCAGCGCGCGCGCGACCGTGCGCGCGACGTGCGGCAGGAAAGCGGGCTCGTTTCGCCGCGCCTTCGGCTGCGGGTGGAGGTCGCGCGGCGTGAGGTAGGGCGCATCGGTCTCGAGCAGCAGCCGGTCGGCCGGTATCTCGCGCACGAGCTCGAGGAGGGGGCGTCCGCGGCGCTCGTCGCAGATCCACCCCGTGATGCCGATGTAGAGCCCGAGGTCGAGATAGGCGCGGAGCTCCTCCCGCGAGCCGGTGAAGCAATGCGCGACGGCCCTTTCGAATTTGAAGGCGGCGAGGATCTGAGAGAAGCGCGGATGCGCGTCCCTCGAGTGGAGGAAGAGCGGTTTGCGCGTCTCGACCGCGAGCGCGAGCTGCGCCTCGAACCATTTCTCCTGGTCCGGATGGGGCGAGTAGTTGCGGTTGAAGTCCAGTCCGCACTCGCCGACGGCGACCACGCGCGGGTGCTCAAGCAGGCGCCTGAGGGAATCGATCGTCGTCTCGTCGCACTCGCGCGCATGGTGCGGGTGCACGCCCGCCGTGCTGAAAAGGTCGTAGCGCTCGGCAAGCGCGAGGGCGGCCCTGCTGTCGGCCACGCTCGTGCCCGTGACCACGATGCGCGTCACGCCGGCAGCGTGCGCCCGGGCGAGCACCGCCTCGAGGTCGCCGTGGAACGAAGCGTGCGCGAGGTTCGCGCCGATGTCGACGAGCATGCGGCCGAGTATAGCGGCGCCTAAAGCTTCTTCAGCCGATAGAGGAGCTCGAGCGCTTCGCGGGGCGAGAGCTCGTCGGGGCTCACCTGGTCGAGCGCCGCGCGCAGCGCGTCGGGTTCAGCGGGCGCTTCGACGGGCTTGCGCTCGACGAAGAGGTCGTCCTGGTTCCCGCGCGAGAGGCTCGCTTCCTCGAGGAGCTGGAGGTACTTCTTCGCCTGGCGTACGACAGGTTTCGGCACGCCGGCGAGCCCGGCGACCTGCAGGCCGTAGCTCTGGCTCGCCGGGCCTTCCTCGAGCGCGTGCAGGAAGACGATGCTGTCCTTGTGCTCGACGGCGTCCAGGTGCACGTTCGCCACGTCCTTGTTCTCGAGTGCGAGGCGCGTGAGCTCGAAGTAGTGCGTGGCGAAGAGCGTGAGCGAGCGGTTCCTGCGGATGAGGAACTCCGCGATCGCCCAGGCAAGCGCGAGCCCGTCGAAGGTCGACGTGCCGCGGCCCACCTCGTCCATGAGCACGAGGCTCTTCTCCGTCGCGTTGTGCAGGATCGAGGCGCTCTCCGTCATCTCGACCATGAAGGTCGAGCGCCCGCCCGCGAGGTCGTCGGCCGCGCCGATGCGAGTGAAGATCTGGTCGATCGGCCCCAGGCGAGCGGACTTCGCGGGCACGAAGGATCCCGTGTGCGCCATGAGGGCGATGAGCGCGACCTGGCGCATGTAGGTCGACTTGCCGCCCATATTGGGGCCGGTAATGAGGAGCATGCGTCGTGCGGGCCCCAGCCGGCAGCCGTTGGGGATGAAGGCCTCGATCGCGCCTTCCACGACCGGATGCCGCCCGGCCTCGATCTCGATGCACGGCTCCTCCATGAAGGAGGGCCGGGCGTAGTTGCGACGCGAAGCCGTGGCTGCGAAAGTGGCCAGCACATCGAGCTCCGCCAATGCCTTGGCGATTCTCTGAAGAGTTGATATGTCCTTTTGCAGCGAACCCAGAAGGCCTTCGTAGAGCGACTTCTCCAGCGCGAGGGCCCGGTCGCGCGCGGAGAGCGCCTTGTCCTCGAAGCTTTTCAGCTCGGGCGTGATGTAGCGCTCGGCGTTCTTCAGCGTCTGGCGGCGCCGATAGTCATCCGGGATCTTTTCCGCGTGCGCGTTGGTGACCTCGATGTAGTAGCCGTGCACCGAGTTGTACGCGACCTTCAGGTTGGGAATACCCGTTCGCTGCTTTTCGCGCGCTTCCAGTTGAATCAGGAATTCTCCAGAGTGCGCCTGCAGGCCTCTCAGCTCGTCGAGCTCCGGGTGATAGCCCTCGGCGATCACGCCGCCGTCGATGACGCGGGCGGCGGGCTCTGCCAGCAGCGCACGCTCGAGGAGATCGAGGCACTGTGCGGGCGTGCGCAGATGTTCCTGGAGGCGCTGGAGCAGCGATGCGCCGGTGGGAGTAACGGCGCGAAGCGCTTCCAGCAGGCCAAGGCTCTCCCGCAGCCCGGCGAGCTCGCGGGGCCGGACGCTCTTGAGCGCAAGCCGCGCCACGATCCGCTCGACATCCGAGAACTGCTTCAGCGCTTTCTGGATGTCCGGGAAGCGTTCCTGCAGCGATGACACTGCTTCGTGGCGCTCGCGCAGGGGGAGCCGGTCGCGCAGCGGATGGTGCAGCCAGTGCCGCAGGAGGCGGCTTCCCATGCCGGTCGCGCATTCGTCGAGCACGGAGAAAAGCGTCGGGGCCGGCTCTCCGCGCAGGGTCTCCGTGAGCTCCAGGTTGCGGCGCGTTGCCGCATCGAGGCGCACGAACTCTCCGCTTCGTTCCGCGGTCACCGAGGTGACGTGCGCCAGCGCCTGGCCTTGGGTGCGCGCGGCGTACTCGAGGAGGGCGCCGCAGGCGCCGATCGCGAGCGTGAAGTCCTCGACGCCGAAACCCGCGAGCGTCGCGGCGCCAAGCTGCTGGAGAAGCTTCTTCTTCCCGGCCTCGACTTGGAAGTGCCAGGCAGGAAGCCGAGTGGTGAAGTATCCGGGCACTCCGGGGTCTTCCGCCGCGAGAACCTCGGCGGGCCGGATTCGGCGCAGCTCGTTTTCGAGCGCCTGCGGCGCGACCTCGGCCACGCGCAGCGTGCCGCTCGCGAGTGAAACCCAAGCGAGCCCCACGGTATGGCGGTTGGCCGACAGGGCGAGGAGGATGTTGTCCGCCTTGTCGTCCAGGAGCTCCGTGTCGGTGAGCGTCCCCGGCGTGACGATGCGCGTGACCCGACGCTCCACCGGCCCCTTCGCGAGCGCCGGGTCCCCGATCTGCTCGCAGATCGCCACCGATTCGCCGAGCCGCACGAGCTTCGCGAGATAGCTCTCGACCGCGTGCACCGGCACGCCCGCCATCCTCACCGGCGCGCCGGCGGAGGCGCCGCGCTGCGTGAGCGTGATGTCGAGCAGCCGCGCCGCCTTCTCCGCGTCGTCGTAGAAGAGCTCGTAGAAGTCGCCCATCCGGTAGAACACCAGGATGTCGGGATGCTCGCCCTTGATGCGCAGGTATTGCTGCATCATCGGCGTGTGGAGCGAAAGGTCCAAGGACGCGATTATGGACGAGCGCCGGCGTTGAAACCGCGAAGCGCCTGCCGCCTCCCGCAGGGATAATCGGCTTCCCCATCCAGGCGAGGCCGGCATGATCTTCTTCGAGCCGCAGGGCCGCGACCGGCGGCTCATGCCGCACGATCCGTTCAAGGCAATGGTCATCCCCCGGCCGGTGGGCTGGATCTCCACGATGAGCGCCGCCGGAGAGGTCAACCTCGCGCCGTACAGCTACTTCAACGGGTTCTCGACGAGCCCGATGATCGTCGGCTTCTCGAGCGAAGGCGCGAAGGATTCCCAGGTCTTCGCCATGGAGACGCGCGAATTCGTCTGGAGCATGGCCACCTACGATCTTCGCGACCAGATGAATGTGACCTCGGCGGCGCTTCCCCGGGGGCAGAGCGAATTCGCTTTTGCGCGGCTCGAGACGGCGCCCTCGCGTCTCGTCAAGCCGCCGCGCGTCAAGGCCTCGCCCGCGGCGCTCGAGTGCCGGGTGACGCAAATGGTGGACCTCGTCGACGTTGATGGGTGCGACACGGGCCGGCGGCTCGTCCTCGGTCGCGTCGTCGGCCTGCACGTCGACGAGCGGTTCCTGAAGGACGGGCGACTCGACGCCGCGGCGATGCGGCCGATCGCGCGCTGCGGCTACGACGAGTACACCGTCGTCGAGCGGGTGTTTTCCATGGGGCGGCCGGCGGGCGGCGGCGACGCTTTCGGCGACCGCGCGCGCTGAGGTGCGGCACGCTTGACAGGCGGGACCGGCCTGCGCAATACTAAACCTAACGGTTAACTAAGGAGACGCCATGATCGCCACCCAGCTCGAGCCCTTCGTCCTCTCTCGCGTCTTCGATGCGCCGCGCGAGCGCGTCTGGGCGGCCTGGACGCAGCCGGAGCAGCTCAGGCAATGGTGGGGGCCGAAGGGCTTCAAGGTCCACACCTGCAAGGTCGACCTGCGCCCGGGCGGGGTCTTCCACTACGGCATGACCTCGCCGGATGGCAAGGACGTCTGGGGGAAGTTCACCTATCGCGAGATCAAGCCCTCGCAGAAGCTCGTCTTCATCGTCTCTTTTTCCGATCCGGCGGGCGGCGTGACCCGCCACCCCTGGAGCCCGAGCTGGCCGCTCGAGACGCTTTCCACGATCACGTTCGAGGACGAGGGAAACGGCACGCGCGTGACCGTGCGCTGGATCCCGGCCGAGGGCGCGAGCGACGCCGAGCGCAAGACTTTCGACGACGGCCGCGAGGGCATGAAGCAGGGCTGGGGCGGGACGATGGAGCAGCTTACGGCGCATCTGGGCGCGGAGAGCGCCGTCGCGATGGAAGTGCGCCCCTATCTCTTCTTCGAGGGCCGCTGCGAGGAGGCGCTGGAGTTCTACAGGAAAGCAGCGGGAGCGCAGGTGGAGGCGCTTCTTCGCTACCGAGACGGCCCCAAGCCCGCGCAGCCGGGGATGATCCCGGCGGGCGCCGAAGACAAGGTCATGCACGCCGCGATGAAGATAGGCGAGACCGTCGTCATGGCCTCCGACGGCCGCTGCACGGGCCGCGGCGCCTTCGGCGGCTTCTCGCTCAGCATCAATGCGCGCGACGAGAAGCACGCGCAGGCCCTCTTCTCCGCGCTCGGCGAGGGCGGCCAGGTGCAGATGCCGCTCATGAAGACGTTTTTCTCGCCGGCCTTCGGCATGCTCACCGACCGGTTCGGCGTGCCGTGGATGGTGATCGTCGCGTAGCGGGGCTTGCCTGCGGCTCGCGCACTCGCCTAGCGGTGACGGACGAGGAGGGCGCGCAGGTTCCCCTCCGCGTCCCGGTGTCCTTCTACGCGCTCCACCCACGGCAAGCGGCGAAGCCTCGCCTCGAGGACCGGGCCCTGCCCGAGGCCGAGCTCGAAGGCGAGCGCGCCGCCGGGCTTCAGGAACTTCGGCGACTCCTTGAAGAGCCGGGTCAGCACGCTCAGGCCGAGCGCGCCGCCGTCGAATGCGAGGCGCGGCTCGTGCTCGAGCTCGGCGCAAAGGGCGGGCAGCTTGCCGGTCGTGATGTAGGGCGGGTTGCACGAGACGAGATCGCAGCGCCCGAGCAGGCGCGCATCGGCCTCGAACGGCGCAAAGAGATCGCCGGCGTGGAATTCGACGCGTTCCGAGAGTCCCGTGAACGCCGCGTTGGCGCGCGCGAGCTCGATCGCCTCGGGCGAGAGGTCGGCCGCGTGCACGCGCAGGCGCGGCACGTGGTGCGCGAAGGCGAGGGCGAGGTTGCCCGAGCCGGTGCAGACGTCGATCGCGAGGAGCGGCTCGTCGCCCGAGCGGCGCTCTTCCAAAAAGGCTATTGCCGCACGGGCAACGATCTCCGTCTCGCGCCGCGGCACGAGGGCGGCCGGGCCGGCGAGGAGCTCGACGCCGAGGAATTCCTGGCGGCCGGTGAGATGCGCAAGCGGGACGCCGGAGCGTTTCTTCTCGATCAGGCCTTTCAGGCGCTCGAGCGAGACGACGTCGATCTCCGGGAGCGGGCTGCCGTTCGTACGCGCGACGGACATCGGCGTGCCGGCGGCGTGAAACCAGAGCGCGCGCAGCACCGACTCCGGCGTTTCGTCGGGCTTGTCGCCGTGAGGCTGGAAGAAGCTGCATACATCCTTCAGGAGCAATTCGTACTGGGCGCGGCTCAAGCGGGAAACTCCTTTCCTGACATCCGGCCGGCAGGATAGGAAACGGAATAGCGTCGGGTCTATCGCCGCGGCTGGCTCCGCTGGCGCTGGGGCGCGCGGCGTTTCATGTCACGAATGGCCCCGGGCGAGCGGGCGAACTTACAATGGAGGCAATGGGCTTCCACGAGCATTCGTCGGCGAGCTTCGCATGGACGGCGGCCTCGTTTGCCGGGCCGGACGCGTACATGGTCGATATCGCCTCGGACCTCGCCAAGGCCTACGCCGAGGTGAGGGAGGGCAGGGGGTTCGTGGTGATCCGCGGCCTGCCGCTCGACGGCTCGCTCGAGGATTTCGTGCAGGCGGTCGAGCACCTCGGCGAGCATTTCGGCCACCTCCTTTCGCAGAACGCCCAGGGCGAGACGGTCGGCCACGTGATCGATGCGAGCGGCGAGGATCCGACGCCCCGCATGTACCGAAGCAACCTCGAGCTCCGGCCGCACAGCGACATCACGGCGATGATCGCGCTCGCGTGCTGGCAGAAGTCCTTGTCGGGCGGCGCGTCGGTCCTCGTGAGCGGCATTACCGTGCACGACGAGCTCCGGCGGTGCACGCCGGCCGCGCTGCCGCCTCTCTATCGCGGCTACCATTACCATCGCCTGGGCGAGCAGGGCCCCGAGGACGAGCCCACGACCCCATATCGCGTGCCGGTGTTCGCCAATCGCGGCGGCGCGCTGAGCGTGCGCTACCAGCGCGCAGGCATTGCGGCTGGGCACCGCGAGCGCGGCGTGCCTCTCGACGAAGCCGACATCGCGGCGCTGAATGCGTTCGATGCGGTCGCCAAGGCCCCGGAAAACCGGATTGCCTTCTACCTGGAGCGAGGCGACGTCCTGGTCGTGAACAATTACACGGTCATGCATGCGCGCACCGCGTTCCAGAACGACCCGGCGCCGGGGCGCGAGCGGCGGCTCGTCAGGTTGTGGCTCGACCGCGAGGGATTCCGCGACGTGCCGCCAGAATTCAAGCTCTTTCCCACGAACGGCGTGCCGCCGCAGCCTGGCGCCGCCTGCACCTACGATTTTCGCAAGCTCTACGCCGAGGACCCGATCGGCACGGGCGGGATCCCCAAGGTCCTCTCTTGAGGTGGCTGGCGGTCTTGCTGCTCGCCGCGGCGACTGCGGCGGGCGCGCAGAATTTCCCTGTCCGCGCGGTGAAGCTCGTCGTGCCGTTCCCGCCCGGCGGTGCGACGGACATCATCGGCCGGCTCGTCGCGGCAAAGATGCAAGAGGTGTGGGGACAGGCCGTGGTCGTCGACAACCGACCCGGAGCGGGAACCGTGGTGGCGACCGACTACGTGGCGAAAAGCCCGGCGGAGGGATACACGCTCGGGATGGTCGTCACCGCGCACGTGATCAACCCGAGCCTTCGCGCGAACATGCCCTTCGACACGGTGCGCGACCTCGCGGGCGTCACGCAGGTCTCCATCCAGCACCTCGTGCTCGCTGCCAACCCGGATTTCCCGGCGAGCAACGTCGCCGAACTGATCGCGCTCGCGCGCAAGAACCCGGGCAGCCTCGCGTACGCCACTCCCGGGGCGGGCACCGCCATGCACCTCTCGTTCGAGCTCCTCAAGAGCGCGGCGGGAATCGATGTCCTGCACGTTCCCTATAAGGGAGGCGCGCCGGCACAGCAGGATGTCGTGGGCGGGCGCGTGCCCCTGCTGATGGACGTGCTCTACGCGGCCGAGCCGCTCGTACGGGCCGGGAAGCTGAAGGTCCTTGCCCTGATGAGCCCGCAGCGCACGGCCGCTCCGTATCCGATCGTCGCCGAGACCGTCCCCGGCGTGAGCGCGCTCAGCATTGTGGGGATCGTGGTGCCGGCCGCCACGCCGCGGCCGCTCGTCGAGCGCCTTTCCACCGACATCGCACGCGCCGTGAAATCCTCAGACCTCGCCGAACGCATGCGCGAGCTCGGCATGGAGCCGGTGGGATCGACTCCAGCAGAGTTCGACGGCTACATACGCGCCGAGATCGCGAAATGGGCACCCGTAGTGAAGGCCTCGGGCGCGAAGGCGGACTAGTGCTTGCCGTCGGGTGCTACTTGAGCGCCTGAAGGAGCCCCGGAAAAACCTTCGGCGCCGCGGCGCAGATCTCGCCCTTCGTCAGATAGTCGTGCTCGCCTTCCAGGTCGCCGACGAGGCCGCCGGCTTCGAGGATGAGCAACGCGCCCGCCGCCATGTCCCAAGGCGAAAGGCCAAGCTCCCAAAAGCCGTCGAGCCGGCCGCAGGCCACGTAGGCGAGGTCGAGCGCCGCTGCGCCGGCGCGCCGCACCCCCGCCGTCTTTTCCATGAGCGTGCGAAGCTGCCGCAAGTAGAGATCGGCGCGGCGCATTTCGCGAAAGGGAAAGCCGGTGCCGATGAGCGAGTCGCCCAGCCGCTGGCACTTGGAGACGCGGATCCGCCGGTCGTTTAGGAAGGCGCCGCGGCCCTTGGAGGCGGTAAAGAGCTCGTTGCGAGTCGGGTCGTAGACGACGGCGTGGGCGAGGCTGCCTCGGTGCTCGACGCCGATGGAGACGCAGTATTGGGGAAAGCCGTGGATGAAGTTCGTCGTGCCGTCGAGCGGGTCGATGATCCAGCGGTACTCCGATTTCTGCGCGCTCTCCCCAGACTCCTCGGCGAGGATGGCGTGGTCCGGGTAAGCGGCGTGCACGGCGGCGATGATCGCCGCCTCGGCCGCCTTGTCCACCTCGGTGACGAAGTCGTTCGTGCGTTTGGCCTTCACCTCGAGCGCGCCGCTGTCGAGCGAGGCGCGGTTGATGATCGAGCCGGCGCGGCGAGCGGCGCGCACGGCGATCGTGAGCATCGGGTGCATGGGCCGCGCATTTTATTAGACTTCCGCCATGGCCCAGGTTCGCGTCGTGCTTTGCCGCCCCAGCCACCCGGGCAACATCGGCTCCGCCGCGCGTGCCATGAAGAGCATGGGGTTCACCGATTTGCGCCTGGTGGCGCCGGAGAAATTTCCCGCGAAGGAAGCCGAATGGATGGCCACGAACGCGGGCGACGTCCTCGAAAGAACGACGATCCATGCGACGCTCGAGGAGGCGATCGCGGACTGCACGGCGGCCTACGCGCTTTCGGCGCGCCCGAGGGAATGGTCGCCGCAAGTGCTCGACGTGCGCACCGCCGCCCTCGATGCGGCGAAGCAACCCGGACCGGTCGCGTTCGTGTTCGGGAACGAGCAGTCGGGGCTGACGAACGAGGAGGTCATGGCCTGCCAGTTCCTCGTGCACATTCCGGCGAGCGCGGACTTCTCTTCGCTCAATCTTTCGCATGCCGTTCAGGTGGTGGCGTACGAGCTCCTGATGGCGGGCCATCCGCAAGTACCGAAGGGCCTGGAGCAGAAGCTCGCGACCTCCGCCGACCGCGAAGGGCTCTATGCGCATCTCAATGAAGCCGCCATCCGGAGCGGATTCCTCGTGCCGGAGACGGGCTCCAAGCTCCCGGAGCGCTTGCGTCGCCTTTTCTCCCGCGTGCCGTTGCTCGAGCGCGAGGAGGTCAATATCCTGCGCGGCCTCCTGAAAGCCTTACTGAAATAGTCGGAAACCCTTAGAATTCGTCCCCATGCTGAGGAAGCTTCGCGGCGACGTCGACTGCATCCTCGAGCGCGATCCTGCCG
>JAFAGU010000184.1 GCA_019237595.1 Betaproteobacteria bacterium
CGGCGCCCATGGCGCTCACCACCGGTGTCCAGAAGCCCTACAAGACCTTGGCGGACGTGGTCGCCGCCGCCAAGGCGAAGCCCGAAACGTTGACGGTCGGCAACGTGGGCAACGGGTCGCTTGGCCACCTCGCCACGATCCTCCTCAACCAGGCGGCCGGCATCAAGCTCGTCGCGGTGCCGTACAAGGGCGGCGGGCCGCTCTCCACCGACGTGCTCGGCGGGCAGGTCGACTTCGCCATGGCGTCGACCGCCGCCCAGGCGCAGTACGTGCGCGGGGGCAAGATGCGGGCGCTCGTCCTGACCGGCGACAAGCGCTCGAGCACCATGCCGGAGGTGCCGACGCTCGCCGAGCTCGGCCTCCCGTGGCAAGGCGCCTATGCGTTCTGGGGCATCCTCGCTCCCGCGGGCACGCCCAAGCCCATCATCGACAAGCTCGTCGCCGAGCTGAACAAGGCGATCAAGCTGCCCGACGTGCAGAAGACGCTCACCGAGACGCTCGGGATGGACGTCCTCGCGCTCAGCCCGGAAGCAACCGGCAAGTTCATCGCCGACGCGGTCCAGCGCTGGGGCAAGGTGGTGCGCGACAACGGCATCAAGGCGGAGTAGTTGAAGCTCGCGATCCTCGACGACTACCAGCGCTATGCGCTCAAGGCGGCCGACTGGTCGCCGCTGCGCGCCAGGGGCGTCGAGATCTCCGTCTTCCATGAAGCCCTCGGCTCGGCAGAGGACGCGGCGAGGAAGCTCGCGCCTTTCGACATCCTCTGCCTGATGCGCGAGCGCACCGCGTTCCCGCGCACGCTCCTCGAGCGGCTGCCGAACCTCAAGTTCGTCTCGCTCACCGGCCTGCGCGCCGGGACGCTCGACTCGGCGGCGCTCGCCGAGCGACGCATTCCCGTAAGCAACACGCGTCCGGGGACGAGCAGCGCGCTTACCGCGGAGCTCACATGGGGTCTCATCGTCTCGGCGGCGCGCGGGCTGGCGCAGGGCGAGCGCAACATGCGCGAGGGGCGCTGGCACGAGGGTCTCGCGCCCGGCATCCAGCTCGAAGGGAAGACGCTCGGCGTCATCGGCCTCGGGAAGATCGGCGCGCGCGTCGCCGCGATCGGGCGCGCGTTCGGCATGGACGTCGTCGCCTGGAGCCAGAACCTCACTGAAGAGAAGGCAAAGGAAGCAGGAACGACCTTGCTTTCGAAGGACGATCTTCTGAGAAGGGCGGATATCGTCTCCCTCCACCTCGTGCTCTCGGACAGGACTCGGAACTTGATTTCTCAAAGAGAGTTTTCCCTGATGAAGAGCACGGCGATCCTCGTCAACGTCTCGCGCGGCCCGCTGGTGGATGAGAAGGCGATGATCGAGGCGCTGGCGAGCGGGCGCATCGCCCATGCGGCGCTCGATGTCTACGACCGGGAGCCGCTGCCCGCCGACCACGCCCTGCGCAAGCTCGCGAACGTGACGCTCTCGCCGCACCTCGGCTACGTGAACGACGAGAACTACCGCATCTTCTACGAGGACACGGTCGAGAACGTCCTCGCCTGGCTCGGCGGGAAGCCGATCCGGGTGATCAACGGCGTGTGACGACCGCCTTCTGCATCGTCCGCCACGGCGAGACCGCGTGGAACGCCGAAGGCCGCGTGCAGGGCCAGCTGGACATCCCGCTGAGCCCGAGCGGCCTCGCGCAGGCCCAGGCGGTGGCACGAGCGCTGGCCGGCGAATCGTTCCATGCGATCTACTCGAGCGACCTCGTGCGGGTGCGCCAAACAGCCGAGCCGACCGCCCTCGCGATGAAGAAGGAGATCCTTCTTGATAATGCATTGAGGGAGAGGCACTACGGCGAATTCCAGGGCATCACCTATGCCGAGGCGAAGGAGCGCTTCCCGGAGGACTACGCTCGCTTCAAGGCGAAGGACCTGGCTTTCGATTTCAGGACCGGGGAGTCATTGCGGGCCTTCAATGATCGCTGCCTGGCCTGCTTCAATCTTCTTCTAAGAAACCATTCGGGAAAAAGCTTGTTGGTGTTCGCGCATGGCGGCGTGCTGGACATGCTGTACCGCCACGCCACCGGCCGCGGGCTCGCGTCGCCGCGCGACTTCGAGATTCCGAATGCCGCGATCAACCGGCTCGAGTTCGACGCGGGCAGGTGGCGGGTCCTTCGGTGGGCCGAAGTCGCGCACCTCGGCGTCGCGCTCGACGACCTGCCAGACTAGTCGGGCGAGAGCGGCTCCTCGCTCATCAGCGCGACCTGCTCCTTGAGCTCGAGGATGCGGTCCTGCCAGTAGCGCTGCGTTCCGAACCACGGGAAGGCGGCGGGGAACGCCGGATCGTCCCAACGGCGGGCGATCCACCCGGAGTAGTGCAGCAGCCTGAGCGTGCGCAGCGCTTCCACGAGTCGAAGCTCGCGCCGGTCGAACGGCCGGAACTGCTCGTAGCCCGCGAGCACGTGGCGAAGCTGCGCCGACTGCGCCGCGCGGTCCCCAGATAGCAGCATCCAGAGGTCCTGCACCGCCGGACCCATGCGCGCGTCGTCCAGATCGACGAAATGCGGCCCGTCTTCGGTCCACAGGATGTTTCCCGGATGGCAGTCGCCATGCAGGCGAAGGCAAGTGATCTCTCCGGCGTCCTCGAATCCTTGCCTGACGAAGTCCAGGGCCTGGCTGCTCACCGCCTTCCACGCATCCAGGACATCAGCGGGGATGGAAGCGTGCCTTAGCAGCCATTCGCGCGGCTCGAGGCCGAAGGTCTCGACCGTGAGCGCGGGCCGCAGCTTGAACGGTTGGGAAGCGCCGACGGCGTGGATCCGCCCAAGGAAGCGGCCGATCCACTCGAGCACGGCCGGATCCTCGAGGTTGGGCGGCCTTCCGCCGCGCCGCGGATAGAGCGCGACGACGAAGCCGGCGATCTCCTCGCAACGGAACGGCGCGACCACCGGCACCTCGCGCTCGGCGAGCTCGCGGGCAAAGGCGTGCTCCTCGTCGATCTGCGCGCGCGTCCACCGGCCGGGGCGATAGAACTTCGCGACGATCGCCGCGCCGTGCGGCGAGCCTTCGTCGAGCCAGACCTGGTAGACGCGGTTCTCGTAGCTGTTGAGGCTGAGCAGCCGGCCGTCGGGCGCGAGGCCGAGCGACGCGACCGCATCGAGCACCGCCTCGGGCGTGAGGGCCGAGTAGGGATGAGACACGGATCACGTATAGTACCTCCGTGGCTCCGTCCGCCCCCGACATGGTCGTCGTCGAGCACCTCGCGTTCGCGTACGGCGACCTGCCGATCTTCCGCGACCTCTCGCTTTCCATCCGCCGCGGACAGGTGGCGGCGATCCTGGGCGGGAGCGGCACCGGCAAGTCGACGCTCCTCAAGCTGATCGGCGGCCAGCTCGTGCCTTCGTCGGGCTCGGTGGCGATCGAAGGCCAGGTCGTGCACGAGCTCGATGCGGACGCGCTCTACCGCCTGCGCCTCGACATGGGCATGATGTTCCAGAATTCGGGGCTCTTCACCGACCTCACGGTGTACGAGAACGTGGCGTTCCCGATCCGCGAGAACTTCGACGCGCCGGAGGAGATCGTCGCGCGGCTGGTGCTGATGAAGCTGCACGCGGTGGGGCTGCGCGGCGCGCGCGGCCTGATGCCCGGGGATCTTTCCGGCGGCATGACGCGCCGCGTGGCGCTCGCCCGCGCGATCGCCACCGACCCGAAGCTCATGATGTACGACGAGCCCTTCGCCGGGCTCGATCCGATCTCGCTCAACCAGGTCGGGAGCCTCATCCGCACGCTCAACAGCGCGCTCGGCCTCACCTCGCTCGTAGTCACCTACGACGTCGCCGAGGCGCTGAAGGTCGCCGACTACGCCTACGTGATCGGCGACGGCGCCGTGGTGGGACAAGGGACGCCGGACGAGCTGCGAGCCTCGAGCGATGCCTACGTGCAGCAGTTCCTCAAGGCGGCGCCCGACGGACCGGTGCGCTTCCATTTTCCCGGCCCGCCGCTCGCGGCGGATCTCCGCCTCGAGGCCGAGGAGCCGAGTCTCTGAGGCCGCCTAGGCCTTAGGCAGGAACTTCAGCGAGACGCCGTTGTTGCACCAGCGCTGGTTCGTGGGCGCCGGCCCGTCATCGAACACGTGGCCGTGGTGCCCGCCGCAGCGGATGCAGTGGTATTCCGTGCGCGGGTAGATGAGGAAGTAGTCCTTTTTCATCTCGAAGACGCCGGGGATCGTGGTGAAGAAGCTCGGCCATCCGGTGCCCGAGTCGAACTTCATGTCCGAGGTGAACACCGGCAGGTCGCAGCCGCGGCAGACGAAGACGCCGGCGCGCTTTTCGTCGTTGAGCGGGCTCGTGCCCGCGCGCTCGGTCGCTTCCTCGCGCAGCACGCGGTACGACTCGGGCGGCAGGCGCTTCTTCCATTCGTCCTTCGAGAGTTGGAGCGGCTCGCCGGGCGACGGAAGCTGCGCGCCGGCCGGGAGGAAGTCCTTCCAGTGGTCCTGAAGCGCCTTGATGTCCTTCATGTCCTTGGCGGAGCCGGCGCCCGAGGCGAGCGCGCCGCGGGCAGCGAGGCCGCCTGCCGCGAGCACCTTCAACAGCGTGCGCCGATCCATCCTGCCTCCTTTCGCATGTCGGGAACGGGCGATACGCGCGTTAGTCGCGCGCCGCGCCCGCTCCTGACAATACTACAGGCGGCCGGAAAGGCGGATCGAGACGCCGGCCTGGGGGGCCGCGTAGACGAGCCCCGGGTACACGGGCGCCGGAGCGGCGTAGACCGGGGCGGGAGCGGCGTAGGCGGGCGCCTGGTAGTAGACGGTCGCGGGCGGATACGCCATCGGAGGCGGCGTGTAGTAGACGCCCGACGGATAGTAGATGCGAGCCTCGGGCACGAGGACCACGGGCGGCGCATAGTGGCGATGCTCCCAGCCGTGGTGCCAGCCGTCGGCGAATGCGGGCGCGGCCGCGAGCGCGGCGGAGCCGGCGAGGAAGGCGAAGAGTGTTTTTCTGAAGTTCATGGCGTGTCCTTTCTTTCCGTGTGCCTGTTACGAAACCCATTCTCCGCAGGGCGTCCGAAACGTGTGTAACGGTTGGTAAACTGGATTGCAGGAGGAGATACAAATGAAGCGATTGCTCGTGGCGCTGGCGCTCGCCGGCGCCTGCGGGTGCGCCGTGGCGCAGGACGCCTACCCGTCGCGCACCATCACGCTCGTGAACCCGTTCCCGCCCGGCGGCGTGGTGGATATCGTCGGCCGCCCGCTCGCGGCGCTCATGGAAAAGTCGCTCAGGCAGCCCGTGATCATGCAGAACAAGACCGGCGCGGGCGGCTCGGTCGGGATGGCGTCCGTCGCGAAGGCGGTGCCCGACGGCTACACGATCCTCATGGGGC
>JAFAGU010000237.1 GCA_019237595.1 Betaproteobacteria bacterium
GTCGCCGACGCCGGGCCGCTCGGCTACCGCTCGATCGCCGCGCACGGTCATGCGGACGCGCTTTCGTTCACGCTTTCCGTCGCCGGGCGCGAGTTCCTCGTCGACCCGGGAACCTATGCCTACCACACGCAGGCGCGCTGGCGGAGCTATTTCCGCGGCACGGGAGCCCACAATACCGTGCGCATCGACGGCCTCGACCAGTCGGAGCCGGGCGGGGCGTTCATGTGGCTGAGGAAAGCGCGCGCCGGCTGCAGCCTCTGGCTCTCGTCGGCGCAGAAGGACAGCTTCGAGGGCTGGCACGACGGCTACATGCGGCTTCCCGATCCGGTGAAGCACCGGCGCCTCATCGAGCTCGACAAGCGCGAGCGGCGCATCGTCGTCGAGGACACGCTCGAGATGGCGGAAGAGCACGAGGTGGAGCTCCTCTTCCACTGCAGCGAGCGCTGCGCGGTCGAGCGCGCCGAAGGCGGCTTCGTGCTCTCGCAGGACGGCGTCTCGGTCGAGCTTCGCCTGCCGCGGCACGAGGCGGGGCAGGCCGAGGTTTACGTCGGCAGCGTCTCGCCGATCTTCGGCTGGATCTCGCGCGAGTTCGACCGGCGCCAGCCCGCGCCCACGCTCGTCTGGCGCGCGCGCCTGGCGGGGCCGGCGGCGCTGCGCACGGAGATCCGCATCCCGTAGGGCAAACGCCGACACTGCGCGGAACACCGCGGCGACGCCGCTATGCGGGGCGCGCGACTACAGGGGCGCGAGCGCCGCTCCTAACATGCTCGCTGCACCGCGCCCACACTTTCCCAGACGGAGTAATCCCATGAGCAAGCTGATTCCCGCCGCTGCCTTCGCGCTCGCGTTCGCGCTCTCGCCGGCGCTCGCGCAGTCCGACAAGTCCTCGTCCTCCTCCTCGTCCGACGGAACCGCCTCGGCGAAATCCGGCAAGAAGCTCGACCGGGCCGACCAGAAGATCCTGCGCGACATGGCCGAGTCCGACATGGCCGAGGTGGAAACCGGCAAGCTCGCCGCCTCGAAGGCCCAGTCCGACGACGTGAAGAAGTTCGCGCAGCAGATGCAGGACGACCACGGCAAGAACCTCGACGAGGTGAAGTCGCTCGCCGACTCCAAGGGCGCGAAGCTTCCCTCGAGCCCGAGCATGAAGCACAAGGCCGCGGCCAAGAAGCTCGAGTCCGCATCCGGCGCGGACTTCGACAAGACCTACATGGCCGAGATGGTGAAGGATCACCAGGAGGACCTGAAGAAGCTCAAGGACGCCTCGCGCAAGGCGAAGGACGCCGACGTGAAGGCCGCGGCCGACAAGACCGCGAGCACGGTGCAGGGCCACCTGAAGATGGCGCAGGACATCGCCTCCGGCCTCGGCGCGAGCCAGGGCTCGAGCAGCAAGTAGGGCGTGCCCTAGCGCACCGATTCGTCGGTCAGGGTCTCGGTGCGCAGGGCCGCTTCGCGCACGGGCCGGGAGCGCTCGTGCGCTTCTCGCGCCTTGTCGAAGCAGAGCTCGGCCGCCTTCGTGTTCCCGGCCTTCGCGAGCTGCTCGCCCATGCGGTTGAGGAAGAGCACCGTCTCGTCGTAGGCGCGCACCGCGTCCCAGAGCCTCGCCTCGATCTGCTCCGTGACGCCGTCGAGGAGCGTCGCGGCCGAGAAGGCGTGGCCCGTGTGGCAGCGGAAGCGCACGATCCGGCCCTCCTGGATCTGCGCGAGCACGCCGTGGCACTCCGGGCAGGTATAGGGCGCGAGCTCGCCGTGCTGCAGGACGTGCTCGTCTAGCGCCTCGAACTCCTCCGCGATGCGGATCTCGCGCTCGACGCGCCGCCGGTCCTCCTCGGCGAGCGCGCGGTCCGGGCCCGCGGGCTCGAGCGCGAGCCGCGCGATGAGGGGCCCGAGGTCGGCCGCCCGCGCCTTGTGGTCGATCGCGACGTTCTCCATCGCGTTGAGCGGCATCGAGCGGTGCAGCGCGTCGGCCGGGTCCTGGACGATCGCGGTGCCGCCGCGCATCTTGATCGTCCACAGGCCTGAAGTGCCGTCGTCCAGGGCGCCGGAGAGCACGATGCCTACGGCGCGAGCTCCGAAGACGTACGCCGCCGAGCGGAAGAGCGGGTCGACCGCCGGGCGAAAGCGGTTTTCCTTCGGCCCGCGCGCGACGCGGATGTAGTCGCGCTCGAGCAGCATGTGGCGGTCGGGCGGCGCGATGTAGATCCTGCCGGGCTCGATCGCGTCGCCGTCCTCGGGGTGGCGCGCCGGCAGCGGCCCGTTGCGGGTCAGGACGTCGGGGAGGACGCTGCGCACGCCGGGGGAAAGGTGCCAGACGACGAAGATCGCCACGGGCAAGCCCGCCGGCAGGCCGGCGACGAGCTTCTGCAGCGCGTCCATGCCGCCCGCCGAGGCGCCGACGACGACGATGTCCTTGCGGGCCGCCATGGGGCCCGCGCAGCAGGTTCTAGGCCTGCTCCTCCATGAGGAGGATGACGCCTTCGCGCTTTTTCTTGCCGGTCACGAGCGGCGTGCAGGACACGAGGCACTTGATCTTCTTGCCCCGCCGGTTGACCGCGTCGAGCGTCATCTCGCGCTTGTCCGCCTCGCCGGTGTAGACGGCGCGCATCATGCCGCGCAGGTCGCCGACCGGCAGCCCAATGTCGAGGTTGAGGAACGAGCGGCCCTGCACCTCGTCGGCGCGCAGGCCCCACATGTCCTGCGCGCGCTGGTTCCACATGAGGATGTTGAAGTCCTGGTTCACGACCACGGCGCCCGAGGAGAGGCTGCCGAGCACCGACTCGAGGAAGGCGTTGAGCTGGTTCATCTCGTCGGTGCGCTGGCGGAGCTCCTCGTTCACCGTCTGGAGCTCCTCGTTCGTCGACTGGAGCTCCTCGTTCATGGTCTCGAGCTCCTCGTTGGTCGACTGGAGCTCCTCGTTCGTGGTCTCGAGCTCCTCGTTCGAGGACTGCAGCTCCTCGTTCGTCGTCTCGAGCTCCTCGTTGGAGGACTGGAGCTCCTCGTTGGCGGTCTGGATCTCCTCCTGCGAGCGGCGAAGCTCCTCCTGCAGCTTCATCGGCCGCGTCACGTCGACGAAGGTGATGCCCACGCCCAGCGGCGCATTCGCCTCGTCGAAGTAGGGCGAGATCGACACGTCGAAGTACTGCGTGTCGCCGTCGGGGAAGCCCCGCTCGACGCTCGTCTGCGTGATGGAGCGCCGGCCGGCGTACGCCTGCTCGATGAGCGAGCGCAGCTCCAGCGGCCGGTACGACACCTCCAGGTCCTGCAGCGGCCGGCCGATGTCCTTCGGGTTCAGGCTGAAGAGCACGCGCGCGCGCTGGTTCGCGAGCGCGAGCGTGCCGTTCGCATCGATGACGATGCGCGCGTTCGGGGCTTCCTCGAGCGCCTGCTCCTGCAGCCTGTGGAGTCGCGTGGCCATGTTGCCTCCGTTGCCGTTGGCATGCGCGGGCACGGCTGGGGCGCGCGGCTTCGCGCCCGGCGTGGGGATCTTGACGAAGATGCGGCACTTCAGGTCGACTGGCGAAAAGAGGTTCGCGTGCGCGAGCATCATCTCGGCGCGCCCGAGGAAGAGGTAGCTGTGCTCGCTCTTGCCTTCGCCGTTCAGGGCGAAGTGGAAGCGCGAGAGCACCTGCGCCTGCGTCTCGGCGTTGAAGTACATGAGGGTGTTGCGGCATACGAGCAGGTCCAGGCGCGAGATCGGTGCGTCCTGCACGAGGTCGTGCCGGCCGAAGATCACCGAGCGGCGCAGGTCGCTCCGGAAGACGTAGCGCGTGTTCTGAAGCTCGAAGTAACGATCGCGCTGCGCGGGATCGAGGTCCTCCATCTCCTTCGCCGAGTACGAGGGGGAGCGCGCCTGCGCGAGCGCTTCCTCGTCGACGTCGGTGGCGTAGACCTTCGCGCGCTCGCGGAAGGGCTCCCAGCCCATCGCCTCGGCGAAGAGGATCGCGATGCTGTAGGCCTCCTGCCCGGAGGCGCAGCCCGCCGACCAGATGCGCACCGGGTCGTGCGGGCCCTTCTCGTGCAGGATCGGCGCGACGACGTCCCGCTTGAGCACCTCCCATGCCGGCGGGTCGCGGAAGAAGGTCGTCACGTTGATGAGGATGGTGTTGAAGAGCTGGCCGAACTCCTCGGGGTGCACCTGAAGGTAGTCGACGTACTCGCCGAAGCTCGCCACGCTCACCATCTGCATGCGGCGCGTCACCCGCCGCATGAGGCTCGGGCGCTTGTAGCCGGTGAAGTCGAAGCCCCGGTCGCGCTGCAGGAACTGAAGCAGCTGCCCGAACTGGGCTTCCTCGCTGGCGGCGCTCATGGCGCGGGCTCGGCTTGCACGAGCGAGGCGATCGCGGGCGCGATCTCCGCGAGCGGGAGCACGAAGTCCACTGCGGCGGCGTGCTCGGCGGCGTCGGGCATGCCGCGGAACTCGGAGGAGCCGGGTTCCTGCACGATGACCGTGCCGCCCATTTTCTTGATCGCCCGCACGCCCATCGCGCCGTCGCTCCCGGAGCCGGAAAGTACCACGGCGATGGCGCGCGCGCGATAGCTCGCCGCCACCGATTCGAAGAGGAGGTCGGCCGAGGGGCGCACGAAATGCACGAGCTCCGTCTGCGTAAGCGAGAGCGTGTGGTCGGGGTTGACGAGAAGGTGGCGGTTCGGCGGCGCGACGTACACGGTGTCCGCCGCGAGGCGGTCGCCTTCCTGCGCCTCCTTCACCTTCATCGCGGTGCGCCGCGCGAGGATGTCGGCCATCAGGCTGCGGTGGCGCGGGTCGACGTGCTGCAGGACGAGCACCGGCGTCGGAAAAGGCGCGGGGAGCGCGCCGAGGACCTCGGTAATGGCCTTCAGGCCGCCGGCGGAGGCGGCGATCGCCACGACCTGGAAGCTCGCCATGCGCGCATTTTGCGCCGGTTCGCGGCGCACGCACGCCTCAGCCGGCGCGGCGGCCCCTCAATCGGCGCGGAAGAGCCAGCAGAGGCCGGCCACGCCGCTCTTCTGGAGCGGGATCGCTCGGACGCTGAAGATGCCCTCGATCGACTTGCCCGAAGGCGAAAGGAGCCGCGATCGCCACGTGAGCGGCTTCCTCGCGTTCTCCGCGGCGCCCATCAGGTTCGAGAGCAACGCGACGCGCTCGGGCTCGGTGACGAAGCGCGCGAGCGGCTTGCCGAGGAGGTCGGCCCGAACGACGCCGAGGAGCTCGGCGAAGGCGAGGTTCGCCTCGCGCACGTTGCAACCTTCGTCGGTGACGGCGTAGGCGTCCGGCGCATGCTCGAAGAAATCGCGGTAGCGCGCGTGCTCGAGCTCGAGGAGCTGCGCCTGCCCGGCGAGCTCCTCCCACATGGTCTCGATCTCCTCCAGGGCGAGCTGCACGTCGCGCTCGACCTCCGGGTCGAGCGCGCGCTCCTCGAGCC
>JAFAGU010000006.1 GCA_019237595.1 Betaproteobacteria bacterium
GCCGCCGAACACCACCGAGTGCGTGGCGGCGATGCGCGCGCAGGCCTGCATGGCCACGACCGCCTGGATCGACATCGGCATGTAGATGAGCACTCGGTCGCCCGGCTTGATGCCCTTCCCCTTCAGCGCATTGGCGAAGCGGCAGACTTCGCGATACAACCCCTGATAGGTGATCCTCGTCACCTTGCCGTCGTCCGCCTCGAAGATGATGGCGACCTTGTCGCCGATCGTCTTCAGGTGCCGGTCGAGGCAGTTGTACGACGCGTTCAGCTCTCCGTCGTAGAACCAGCGGAAGAACGGCGCCTTCGATTGGTCCAGCACCTTCGTGAACGGCTTCGACCAGGCGAGGGTTTCGCGCGCGAGGCGGGCCCAGAACCCCTCGAAGTCCTTCTCGGCCTCGGCCGCGAGCTTGCGGTAGGCCTCCATTCCCGGAACGTTGGCCTGCCGGACGAACTCCGGGGCCGGCGGAAAGACCCGCGACTCCTGGAGCACGGATTCGATCGTGGACGCCATATACTTCCTCCTCTTGCCTCGAATAGAAGCATCAATTCCGCGGAGTGTAAAGCGTGGTGACCGTGATCAAGGCCGAGCATCTCGCGCAGAGCGTGGCCGACGCCCTGCAGTTCATCTCCTACTATCACCCTGCCGACTACCTGCGCGCCCTCGGCCGCGCGTACGAGCGCGAGCAGTCTCCGGCCGCGAAAGACGCGATCGCGCAAATCCTCACCAACTCCCGTATGTGCGCCGAAGGACGTCGGCCCATTTGCCAGGACACCGGCATCGTCAACGTTTTCCTCAAGGTCGGAACGAAGGTGCGCTTCGATTTCGACGACCTCGAGCAGGTGATCAATGACGGCGTGCGCCGTGCCTACCTCGACCCGGACAACAAGCTGCGGGCCTCGGTCCTCGACGAGTCCGACTTCGGCCGGCGGAACACCAAGGACAACACGCCCGCGGTGGTTTCGGTACGGATGGTGCCCGGGGACCAGCTCGAGGTCGACGTCGCCGCGAAGGGCGGCGGTTCGGAGGCGAAATCGAAGTTCGCGATGCTCAATCCTTCGGACTCCATCGTCGAATGGGTCCTGAAGACCGTGCCGACGATGGGGGCCGGATGGTGCCCGCCCGGGATGCTCGGCATCGGGGTGGGAGGCACCGCGGAGAAGGCGATGCTCATGGCCAAGGAATCGCTCATGGAGCCCATCGACATGGCGGAGCTGAAGGCGCGCGGGCCCCGCAGCAAGGTCGAGGAGATGCGCATCGAGCTCTACGACAAGGTCAACGCGCTCGGCATTGGGGCGCAGGGGCTCGGCGGACTCTCCACGGTCCTGGACGTGAAGATCAGGACGTATCCGGCGCACGCGGCAAACCGTCCCGTCGCGATGATCCCGAACTGCGCGGCTACGCGGCACGCCCACTTCGTGCTCGATGGCAGCGGCCCAGCATCGCTCGAGGCGCCGAAGCTCTCGGACTGGCCGGCAGTCACCTGGAAACCGGATTCTTCTTCCAGAAGAGTTTCCCTGGATGCCCTGACTCGGGAGGAAGTCGCGTCCTGGAAACCCGGCGAGAGGCTGCTCCTCAGCGGCAAGCTCCTGACCGGGCGAGACGCCGCACACAAGCGGATCCAGGACATGCTCGCGAAAGGCCAGAAGCTTCCCGTCGACTTCAGCAATCGCGTCATCTACTACGTAGGGCCGGTCGATCCGGTACGCGACGAGGTCGTCGGCCCGGCCGGCCCCACTACTTCGACGCGCATGGACAAGTTCACCGAGATGATGCTCGCTCAGACTGGCTTGATCGCCATGGTCGGCAAGGCCGAGCGCGGTCCGGCGGCCATCGAGTCGATCCGCAAGCACAAGGCGGCTTACCTCATGGCCGTGGGCGGCGCCGCCTACCTCGTTGCCAAGGCGATCCGCAAGCAGCGCGTCCTCGCCTTCGAGGATCTCGGCATGGAGGCCATCTACGAATTCGAGGTGAGCGAGATGCCCGTGACCGTCGCAGTCGACGCGAACGGCGCTTCGGTGCACGCCTCCGGCCCGGCGGAGTGGTCGAGGAAGATCGTCGAGCTCAAGCTCCCCGTCAGCGCGGCCTAGTGCTGGCCCTCGCCGTCCTCGGCGTTCTCGCCGGCGCAGTCGTTGGCCGCGTCGAGCGGCGCTAGAATCCCGCCATGCCCGAGATCCTCATCTGCGAAGTCGGCCCGCGCGACGGCCTGCAGAACGCAAAGCAACTGATGCCGACGGAGGCGAAAAAAGCGTGGATCCGCTCCCTCGCCGACGCCGGGCTTCGCGAGATCGAGGTCGGCTCGTTCGTGCCGCCGAAGCTGATTCCCGCGATGGCCGATACGCACGAGCTCGTTGTTTTTTCGAGGGCCCTTCCAAACCTGAAGGTCGTGGCGCTGGCGCCGAACCTAAAAGGCTTCCAGCGAGCGATCGAGGCCGGCGCGCACAAGGTCACCTTCCCGGTGTCCGCGAGCCGCGAGCATTCGCTCTCCAACGTGCGCATGACGCCCGACCAGATGGTGGAGGAAGTGCGCAAGTGCGCGGAGCATCCGCATCCCGGCGTCGAAATGGAGGGCGCGGTATCCACCGCCTTCGGCTGCACCATGCAGGGCGAGGTGCCGGAGGAGGACGTCGTCCGCATTGCCTCCAAGCTCGCCGGCTTCTGCGACAGCGTCGCGCTCGCCGATACGGTCGGCTATGCGAATCCGGCGCAGGTGAAGCGGCTCTTCAACAAGGTTCGGTCGGAGATCGGGGACAAGCTCGAGGGCGCGCACTTCCACGATACCCGCGGCCTCGGGCTCGCCAACGCCCTCGCCGCCTACGAGGTGGGCGTTCGCGCGTTCGACAGCTCGCTCGGAGGCCTCGGCGGCTGCCCGTTCGCGCCCGGCGCGAGCGGCAACGTGATCACCGAGGACCTGGTGTTCATGTTCGAGAGCATGGGCCTCGACACCGGAATCGACCTCGACAAGCTGCTCGAGGCGCGCAAGCTCATGGTGAGCGCGATTCCGGGGGAGCCCGTGTATGGCCACCTCGCCATGGCGGGAGCGCCCAAAGGATTCCACGCCGCGGCATGAGCCTTCCGCTGGAAGGCATCCGGGTCGTCGAGTTCTCGCACATGGTGATGGGGCCCTCGTGCGGCCTCGTCCTCGCCGACCTCGGCGCCGAAGTCATCAAGGTGGAGCCCCTCGCGGGCGACAACACCCGGCGCCTGGAAGCCGCGGGCTCCGGATTCTTCCCGGTGTTCAACCGGAACAAGAAGAGCTTCGCCGTCGACCTGCAAAAGCCCGAGGGACGAGAGCTCACGCTGAAACTCCTGCGGAAGTCCGATGTGCTGACGGAGAACTTCCGGCCGGGCGCGCTCGACAAGCTGGGATTTTCCTGGGCAAACCTTTCCCGCGAGAACCCGAGACTCATCTATTGCTCGTTGAAGGGC
>JAFAGU010000076.1 GCA_019237595.1 Betaproteobacteria bacterium
CCGGCCTTCGGTGCGGGAGATTTTTTTTTGATCTCGCCCGCCCCCTGATCATGGGGGTGGTGAACGTCACGCCCGACTCCTTCTCCGACGGAGGGCGATTCCTGGACGCCGGAGCGGCCGTCGCCCATGCACGGCGACTGGTGGAGGAGGGAGCCGACATCGTCGACCTCGGCGGCGAATCGACGCGGCCCGGCGCCTCGCCGGTGTCGGCCGACGAGGAGCTGGAGCGCATCCTTCCGGTCCTTCGGTCGCTTTCCGACGTCCCCGTTTCGGTCGACACGCGGAAGACCGAGGTCATGAAGGCGGCGCTTGCGGCCGGCGCGTCGATGATCAACGACGTCGAGGCGCTCGGGGAGCCGGGCGCGCTTGACGCGATCGCGAGCGCCGACTGCGCCGTCTGCCTCATGCACAAGAAGGGCGATCCGGCGACGATGCAACAGGCGCCGCATTACGATGACGTGCTCGCCGAGGTTCGCGGCTATCTCGAAGAACGCATCGTGGCGTCGGAAAAAGCGGGAATCGCGCGCGAGCGCATCGTGATCGACCCGGGCTTCGGGTTCGGGAAGGCGCTCGAGCACAACCTGTCCCTCCTCAAGCACCTCCCGAGCCTCGCATCGGCCGGCGTCCCCATCCTCGTCGGCTGGTCGCGCAAGTCCTCGCTTGGCCGCATCACTGCGCGCGGGGCGGACGAGCGCCTGCCTGCGAGCCTCGCCATGGCTTTGCTATCGCTCATAGGCGGCGCGACAATATTGCGCGTGCACGACGTGCGCGAGACGCGCGACGTGGTTTCGGTCTGGCAGGCGTTCAACAATGCCGCGTAAGCACTTCGGAACGGATGGCGTGAGGGGCACCGTCGGGGAGAGCCCGATGACGCCCGAGTTCGTCCTGCGCCTGGGCTACGCCGCGGGCAAGGTCCTGGCGAAAAACGCCGCCCACCCGGCGGTCCTGATCGGCAAGGACACCCGCATCTCGGGCTACATGATCGAGGCGGCGCTGGAGGCCGGGTTCTCGGCCGCCGGCGTCGACGTCCACATGTCCGGGCCGCTGCCCACGCCGGCGGTGGCCTACCTCACGCGCGCGCTTCGGCTTTCCGCCGGCGTCGTGATCAGCGCTTCGCACAATCCCTACCCGGACAACGGCATCAAGTTCTTCTCGGGGGACGGATTCAAGCTGCCCGACCGCATCGAGGCCGAGATCGAGGCGGAGATGGAGCGCCCCATGGGCTGCAACGAGGCCGGCAAGCTCGGCCGCGTCTGGCGCGTGGACGACGCGGGCGGCCGCTATATCGAATTCTGCAAGTCCACGTTTCCGGGCGAGCTCGACCTCAAGGGGCTGAAGATCGTCGTCGACTGCGCGCACGGCGCCGCTTATCACGTCGCCCCGCATGTCTTCCACGAGCTCGGCGCCGAAGTGGCGGCGATCGGCGTCAAGCCCGACGGCTTCAACATCAACGACGGCTTCGGCGCGACGGCGCCGGAGGCGTTGAAGAAAGAGGTGGCCGAGCGCAAGGCGGACCTCGGGATCGCTGTGGACGGCGACGGCGACCGCGTCCTCATGGTCGATGAGTCCGGCCGAGTGTTCGACGGTGACGAGCTTCTCTACGCGATCGTCCGTCACCGGGCCGGCAAGGAGCCGGTGAAGGGCGTCGCGGGAACGCTGATGACGAACCTCGCCTTCGAAAAAGCGCTCGGCCGGCTCGGGATCCCGTTCGCGCGCGCGAAGGTCGGGGACCGCTACGTGCTCGAGCTCATGCGCGAGAAGGGCTGGCAGCTCGGCGGCGAGAACTCCGGCCATCTCATCTGCCTCGACCAGCACACCACGGGCGACGGCACCGTCTCCGCGCTCCAGGTACTGAAGGCGATTCGCGAATCAGGGCGCAAGCTCGCGCAGCTCACCGACGATCTCGTGATGTACCCGCAGGTGCTCGTCAACGTCGCCGTGCCGCGGGGCTTCGACTGGCAGAAGAGCCGCTCGATCGCGAGTGCTCAGGCCGCCGCGGAGACCGCGCTCGATGGGCGCGGGCGCGTATTGCTTCGCCCATCGGGAACCGAGCCCGTGCTGCGCGTGATGGTGGAAGGGGAGCCGCGCGAGGCGATCGAGTCCGCGGCGAGCGCCATCGCCGAGGCCGTCCGCGCCGCCGCAAGATAAGCCGGGTTACCGCAGGAGCCGCACGATGGGGATGCCGACCCCGGCGCGCTATCGGCGCGCGCTCGGCGATCGGGCATGCCCACAGTGCTGGGGCCGACTATAGGGTTCGCTCGTGACAGTCTCGATACGCTGGCGCTCCCCATTCGGGCTGTCTGCGCGCGGCGGCAGCCCGCGGTGTCTTCCGACCGAATATGGCGCGGCGCAGTAAGTGGGCTAATGCTGTAAAATCTATAGCTTTTCTGGCCCCGGAGCACGGTTCTTGACGATGCGCAAGCGGCTCGTTGCCGGCAACTGGAAAATGCACGGCAACCGCGGCTCCAACCGGGCGCTACTCGAGGCGGTGGTTCGCGGTCTTGCCGGCCTGGCGGGGGTCGATGCGGCGGTGTGCGTGCCCTTTCCCTACCTTGGCGAAGTGGCCGAGCAGCTGAAGGGCACGGCGCTCGCATGGGGCGCGCAGAACGTGAGCGAGTTCCAGCGGGGCGCGTATACCGGCGAAGTGTCGGGCGCCATGCTGGCGGAGTTCGGATGCCGGTACGTGATCGTCGGGCACTCGGAGCGTCGCCAGCTGCACGGCGAGCGCGACGAGCAGGTAGCGGCGAAGTTCGCCGCTGCGCTGGAGGCGAAGCTCGTGCCGATCCTGTGCGTGGGCGAGACGCTCGCCGAGCGTGAAGCGGGGAGGACGCAGGAAGTGGTGGGTCGGCAGCTGGACGAGGTACTGACGGTAGTGGGACTCGAGCCTTTCGCGCGGGCCGTAGTGGCCTACGAGCCGGTGTGGGCGATCGGCACGGGACGCACCGCGACGCCGCAGCAGGCGCAGGACGTGCATGCGTTCCTGCGGCGCAAGGTGAGGACCGAGACGACCATTTTGTACGGCGGGAGCGTGAAGGCGGACAACGCGGCAGCGATCTTTTCGATGCCCGACATCGACGGCGGGCTGATCGGGGGCGCGTCGCTGGTGGCGCAGGACTTCCTCGCCATCGTGAGGGCCGCGGCGGCGCCGGCGGCGAAGATGAACGCCACGGCCGCGTAGCGGCGAAGAGCGGAGACGATCGAATTCATGGCAATCTGGACGAACATCATCATCGTGGTTCACGTGCTGGTCGCGCTCGCGATCATCGGCCTCGTGCTCCTGCAGCACGGCAAGGGCGCCGACATGGGCTCGGGCTTCGGCGGCGGCGCCTCCTCGAGCCTCTTCGGCGCGACCGGATCGGCGAACTTCCTTTCGCGCACGACCGCGGTCCTCGCGACGGTGTTTTTCCTCCTGAGCCTCGCGCTCGCCTACATTGCGAGCACGGCGCCGCGCGAGTCGGGGAGCGTGGTCGATCGTGCCGCGGCGCGCGCGCAAAAGAAAGAGGTCGAGCAGAACGCTTCGCCGTCTCAGGACAAGCCCGCGCCCTCTGCGGCCGAGGCGGGCAAGGCCGCGCCGCCGGCGCAGGCGCCGAAGGACAAGAATGTTCCGCAATGACGAGCGGCGCGGGGGCGCCGCGATTTTTTGGGGGATAATGACTCACTCGCCCACGTGGTGAAATTGGTAGACACGCTAGCTTGAGGGGCTAGTGGCCTAAAAAGCCGTAGCAGTTCGAGTCTGCTCGTGGGCACCAGATCTATGCTCGCAGAATACTTTCCCATTCTGCTTTTCATCCTGGTCGGCCTCGCCGTGGGGGCGGCGCCCATGGTGCTGGGCTGGCTCCTCGCCCCGCACCGCCCGGATCCGGAGAAGCTTTCGCCCTACGAGTGCGGCTTCGAGGCGTTCGAGGACGCGCGCATGAAGTTCGACGTGCGCTACTACCTCGTCGCCATCCTCTTCATCCTCTTCGACCTGGAGATCGCGTTCCTCTTCCCCTGGGCGACCGTGATCAGCGACATCGGCATGCCCGGGTTCCTCGCGATGATGCTTTTCCTCGCCATCCTCGTGGTCGGATTCGTCTACGAGTGGATGAAAGGCGCGCTCGAGTGGGAGTAGACCCCGAGTGAGCGTCGAAGGCGTCCTCCAGCAGGGCTTCGTCACCGCGAAGCTCGATGCGGTGATCAACTGGACCCGCACCGGGTCCCTCTGGCCGATGACCTTCGGGCTCGCGTGCTGCGCGGTCGAGATGATGCACGCGGGCGCGGCGCGCTACGACCTCGACCGTTTCGGCGTCGTCTTCCGCCCGAGCCCCCGCCAGTCCGACGTGATGATCGTCGCCGGGACGCTCTGCAACAAGATGGCGCCCGCGCTGCGGAAGGTCTACGACCAGATGGCCGAGCCGCGCTGGGTGATCTCCATGGGCTCGTGCGCGAACGGCGGCGGTTATTACCACTATTCCTATTCCGTCGTGCGCGGCTGCGACCGCATCGTGCCGGTCGACATCTACGTCCCCGGCTGCCCGCCCACGGCCGAAGCGCTCCTCTACGGCATCGTGCAGCTCCAGAACAAGATCAAGAGAACCAACACCATCGCGCGCTAGATGACGCCAAGACTGCAAAAGCTCTTCGATCTCCTCGCCGAGTTCAGCCCCAGGGAGCGGCTGAACGAGATCACGATCGAGGTCGAGGCTTCGAAGTGCAGGGACGCGTGTGAAAGGCTGAAGGCGGCTCCTTTCGGGTTCGAGGAGCTGATCGACCTTTGCGGCGTGGACTACGCGTCGTATGGCGACGCGCCTCGCGAAGGCCGGCGCTTTGCGGCGGTCGCGCACCTTCTGTCCGTGACGAACAACTGGCGCCTTCGGGTGCGTACCTTCTGTCCCGACGACGCCTTTCCGGTCGTGCCTTCCCTCATCGAAGTCTGGCCTTCGGCGAACTGGTACGAGCGCGAGGCGTTCGACCTCTTCGGGATCATGTTCGAGGGCCACCCGGACCTGCGGCGCATCCTCACCGACTACGGCTTCGTCGGCCATCCCTTCCGCAAGGACTTCCCGCTGAGTGGCTACGTGGAGATGCGCTACGACCCTGAGCAGAAGCGCATCATCTACCAGCCCGTGACCATCGATCCGCGTGAAGTCACGCCGCGGATCGTGCGCGAAGAGCACTACGCCGAAGAAAAATAATGGCGGAGATCCGCAACTACACGCTCAACTTCGGCCCGCAGCACCCGGCGGCGCACGGCGTGCTTCGCCTCGTGCTCGAGCTCGACGGCGAGGTGATCCAGCGCGCGGACCCGCACATCGGCCTGCTGCATCGAGCGACGGAGAAGCTCGCGGAGCACAAGACCTTCCTCCAGTCGGTTCCCTACATGGACCGGCTCGACTACGTATCCATGATGTGCAACGAGCACGCCTACGTCATGGCGATCGAGAAGCTTCTCGGGATCGAGATCCCGGAGCGGGCGAAGTACATCCGCGTGATGTTCGACGAGGTCACGCGGATCCTGAACCACCTCCTGTGGCTCGGCGCGCACGGCCTGGACATCGGCGCCATGACCGTGTTCCTGTACTGCTTCCGCGAGCGCGAAGACCTGATGGACGCCTACGAGGCGGTGTCGGGGGCGCGCATGCATGCGGCGTATTACCGCCCTGGCGGCGTCTATCGCGATCTCCCGGAAGCGATGCCCAAGTACCAGGTCTCTCCCCTTCGAGACGGCAAGGAGGTCGAGGGCCTTAACAAAAATCGCGGCGGCTCGCTCCTCGACTTCATCGAGGACTTCACCGAGCGCTTTCCTAAGTACGTCGACGACTACGAGACGCTCCTCACCGACAATCGCATCTGGAAGCAGCGCACCGTCGGCATCGGCGTCGTGCCGCCGGAGCGCGCGCTTGCGCTGGGCTTCACCGGCCCCATGCTTCGCGGCTCCGGGATCGCATGGGACCTCCGCAAGAAGCAGCCCTACGAGGTCTACGACCGGATGGAGTTCGACGTCCCGGTCGGCAAGAACGGCGACTGCTACGACCGCTACCTCGTGCGCATGGAGGAGTTCCGCCAGTCCAATCGCATCATCCGGCAGTGCATCGACTGGCTGCGGAAGAATCCCGGCCCGGTCATGGTGGATAACCACAAGGTCGCCCCGCCGGCGCGCGCCGAGATGAAGATGAACATGGAAGAGCTGATCCACCACTTCAAGCTCTTCACCGAGGGCATGCATGTCCCGGAGGGCGAGTGCTACGCCGCAGTCGAGCACCCCAAGGGCGAGTTCGGCATCTATCTCATCTCCGACGGCGCCAACAAGCCCTACCGCCTCAAGATCCGCGCGCCGGGGTTTGCCCATCTCTCCGCGCTCGACGAGATGGCGCGCGGCCACATGATCGCCGACGCCGTCGCCATCATCGGCACCCAGGACATCGTGTTCGGGGAGATCGATCGGTGAGCCTGTCCGCTTCTTCCGTGGAAAAGATCGAGAACGAGCTGCGCAAATACCCGGCCGACCGTCGGGAGTCCGCCGTGATGAGCGCCCTCAT
>JAFAGU010000143.1 GCA_019237595.1 Betaproteobacteria bacterium
CGAAGGGTGAGCAACGTGAATGGCGCCGCGTAGTGCAGCCCCACCTTGGTGGCCAGGTAGCCCGAGCCCCAGACGGCGACGAAGTACCAGGCGAGGAGCGAGTTGAGGGGCGAGCGCAGGCGAAACCTTCCAGCGCCCAACCTACAGGAAAAACCGCGCCGCCTCGCGGGCGGTTTTACTGCCGCGCTTCGAGTGCCGCGATGCGAACCTCGATCGGCGGGTGGGTGGCGAAGAGCTGGAAGAGCCCCGACTCGGAATTGATGCCGAAGGCCTTGACCGAATCCGGCAGCCCGCCGCTCTCGAGGCCGCCCAGGCGCTTGAGCGCGGCGATCATCGGCCGCGGCGTGCCCAGCAGCTTCGCCGAGCCGGCATCCGCGCGGAACTCGCGCCGGCGCGAGAACCAGGCGACGATCAGCGAGGCGAGGATGCCGAAGAGGAGCTGGCAGACCATCACGGTCACATAGAAGCCCGGCCCGACGCCGCGCTCGGTGCGGAACACCGCCTTGTCGACCACGAGCCCCACGACCCGCGAGAGGAAGATGACGAAGGTGTTCACCA
This sequence comes from Betaproteobacteria bacterium, assembly GCA_019237595.1. Classification (GTDB taxonomy): domain Bacteria; phylum Pseudomonadota; class Gammaproteobacteria; order Burkholderiales; family SG8-39; genus SCGC-AG-212-J23. The sequence continues at coordinate 559 of JAFAGU010000143.1, forward strand.
CGCCCTGGACGAGCGTGAGCGTAACCATGTCGCCGTTCGAGACGTGCGTCATCTCGTGGCCGAGCACCGCCTCGACTTCCTCGCGGCTCATGGTGTCGAGGAGCCCGGTCGAGACGGCGACGAGCGAATCGTTCTTGAAGGCGCCGGTCGCGAAGGCATTGGGCGGGCCATCGTAGATCGCGACTTCCGGGTGGCCGACCCCTGCCTCGTCCGCGAGCTTGTGCACCGTCTGCACGAGCCAGTATTCGTTCGTGCCCTCGGAGCCGTCGATCGTGCGCGCGCCGGTGGACATCTTGGCGATCCACTTGGACATGATCAGCGAGATGAACGAGCCGCCGAAGCCCATGAGCAGGGAAAGCAGGAGCAGGCTGCCGAAGTTGATGCCGTTCGCATTCAGCCACTGGTCGATGCCGAGCACGCTCGCGACGACCGAGAGGAGCAGGACGACCGCGAAGTTCGTGGCGATGAGGAGGAGCACTCGCTTCATGGATTTATTCTCCTTTATGGGCCGTTAGATCGGGGCGGCGCCGCGAAGTTTCAAGATCGCCCGGGCGCCTTTCTCCGCGATGGCATAGGTCGGCGCGTTGGTATTGCCCGAGGTGATCCGCGGCATGATCGAAGCGTCGACGACGCGAAGCCGCGAGACGCCGTGCACGCGCAGCTCGTCGTCGACCACCGCCATCGCGTCGCGGCCCATCTTGCAGGTGCCGACAGGATGGAAGATGGTGGTGCCGAGCTCGCCCGCCGCGCGGGCAAGGTCTTCGTCGCTCGTGATCGACGTTCCCGGGCGGTATTCCTCCGGCCGGTATTTCGCGAGGGCTTTCGCCGCCATGATCCGCCGCGTGAGGCGCATGCCGTCCACGGCCACCTTGCGATCGTCTTCGGTCGAGAGGTAGTTGAGGCGGATCTCCGGATGTTGCGAGGGATCGGCGGACTTGATCCGCACGAAGCCGCGCGAGCTCGGCCGCAGGTTGCACACGCTCGGCGTGATGGCCGGAAACGAGTGCAGCGGGTCGCCGAACTTGTCGAGCGACAGAGGCTGCACGTGCCACTCGATGTTGGGCGTCGGCTGCGACGGGTCGCTCCGGGCGAAGGCGCCGGCCTGCGACGGCGGCATCGTCAGCGGGCCGGTCCGGAAAGCGAAATATTCGAGCGCCATCGCCGCCTTGCCCCACCAGCTGTTGGCGATGCCGTTCAGCGTCTTCACGTCCCGAACCTTGTATTGCATGCGGATCTGGAGGTGGTCGTGCAGGTTTTCGCCCACGCCCGGCAGGTGATGCACGACCGGGATACGGCGCTTTTGCAGAAGTTCCGCGTTTCCGATTCCCGAGAGCTGCAGCAACTGCGGCGAGCCGATCGCTCCAGCCGCCAGGATCGTCTCCTGTGCAGCTTTGACGTGATAGGTCTTTCGATCTTTCTCAAACCGCACGCCCGTGCAGTCCCGTCCCGAAAACTCCAATCCAAGGACCGAAGCCCCGGTCAGCACCATGAGGTTTGGGCGGTGTGCCACGGGCCTCAGGAAGGCGTTCGTGGCGCTCCAGCGTCGCCCGCGCTTCTGGTTCATTTGGAAATAGGCGCAGCCGAAGTTGTCGCCGCCATTGAAGCAGGAGATGTTGGGGATGCCGCACTCGGCGGCCGCTTCGCGCCAGGCGTCGATGATGTCCCAGCGGACGCGCGGGTTCTCCACGCGCACTTCGCCGCCGGCGCCGTAGATATCGTCGCGGCCACGCTCGTAGTCTTCCAGGAACCGGAAGACCTCCACGACGTCGTCCCAGCCCCATCCGCGGTTGCCGAGCGAGGCCCAGTGGTCCCAATCCTCGCGCTGCCCCCGCATGTGGATCATGGCGTTGATGGACGAGCAGCCCCCCAGGATGCGGCCCCTCGCATAGTGGATGGAGCGGCCGGCGAGGAACTCGTCCGGCTCCGTCCTGAAGCACCAGTCCGTGCGGGGGTTCGCGATCGTGTACAGGTACCCGACCGGAACGCTGATCCAGAAGTAATCGTCCTTGCCGCCCGCCTCGAGGAGCAGCACCCGAGTCTGCGGGTCGCGCGAGAGCCGGTTCGCGAGGAGGCAGCCCGCGCTCCCCGCGCCGACGATCACGTAGTCGTAGGTGCCGAAGTCGTCCAAACAGCGCGCATTTTAATGAGGCGGCAGGTCCGTAGTATCGTAGCGGCCAAGGAGGGTGCATGGGAGTCCTCGCGCTGGCCTACGGCGCAATCAGCTACGTGTTGTTCCTCGTAGTGTTCGTCTATGCGGTCGGCTTCATCGGCAACCTGTGGGTGCCGAAGTCGATCGATTCGGGC
>JAFAGU010000169.1 GCA_019237595.1 Betaproteobacteria bacterium
GCGCCGCGCGAGCTCGCGCGCGAGGTCGGGCGCGATGCCGGTCGGCGAGCCGTCCGGCGCGTCGCGCAAGACGAGCAGGAAGTTCTGGTAGTTGAGCCCGACGCGGACGACGCCGCCCGGCGCGAGCTCCTTTTTTTCCTGCTCGGATATCTGGCTCAGCTTGGCGCTCCCCCTCAGCAGATTCTAAGCAAGGATCCCGAAGCGCCGTCGACGACGGGGCAGGCGATCTGCGAAATGCCGCCGCTCTTCGCCCCCGGCTGCCCGTAGTCCGCGACCACGTAGTACGCGCGGGAGTCGGCGAAGTAGGTGCACGATTGCCGTGCGCGACACAGGCGTCCGAACTTGGCCGCCACGTCGTCCGGCGAGAGGCGAAACGACGCTGGCGCCTTGAAGTCGCGGTCGCGCTGGAAGGCAAGCGCGCCGTCGGGCGCGACGTGCGATTCGCCCGCGCGCGAAAAGCGCCCTCCTTCGAAGCTTTGCCCCGCGCAGGCTGCGAGCAAGAGCGAAAAGGCGGTCGAGGCGGCAATGCGAAGCAGGCTCACGTTTTCTCCTTGGACCTTCTTCATAGACTGCGCGGCGGCTGCGCGCGTTCACTTCGCGGAAACAATTACACGCCTCGACGCCCGGCGACGTCGCGACGGAGCGACGCGCGCGTCTGCGTGAAATCAGCCGCTTAGCTTCGGCCCTCGCCTGGCGCGTCTTTGGCCGGAGACGATCGTCGACGCCCTTGCTTATCGAGGGAGCCCGTAAGTGCTTGATCGAGAAAAGCGTGGCGCTGGTGGAACGGCGCTTGCTGTTCCCGGGGACCTCTCTCGACCGCACAAGTCCCAAAGTGACCCTTCGTTCGCGCCGTCCCGGCCACTCCCGCCCGGGCCGCTCGCTTTTCCTGGGCTTCATTCTCGCCGCGTACGGCGCGATCTTCATGGCGCCGCCGCTGGTGAGCGCGCTCGATACGACCGCGCGATCCCGGCAGGCCGGATCGGGGAAGTGGGCCCCCGATGCGGCGAGCGCCGCCTCGGCGAGCGCCGGCAGCTCGTCGGCGCCGGCGATCGAATCGCCGCGCCCTTCGTTCGACGATTGCGACCGCAACGGCGACGGCGTGCTCGACAAGTCCGAGGTCGCCCGCGTGCCGGGCCTCTCCGCGATTTTCGAGCGAGCCGACACCAACAAGGACGGGACGCTCGATCGCGAGGAGTTTTCGCGCGCGCTCGTGCTGCTCGGGCGCGAGCCGAAGTGACGCGCAAGACCGATTCCATCCAGCACCGGAGAACCCTGCCATGAGCGCTGCAGCCACCGCCGCCGGATATCTGTACGCATCCGGCCGCCTGCGCGGACGAAACAAGGACGGCTCCGAGCACGAGGCGCGCGAAGCGCCTTCGGAGCGGCCGGCGATCCGCCGCAAGCCCGTTCGCGTCGCCGCCTTGCCGCCCGAGGCGCCCCCGTACGAACCGCGCCCTGCGCCGGCGCCGAAGAAGGTGCGCGTCGAGTACCGTACGCGCCGCTGGCGGCCGGATGCGGGCTGAGCGCGCGCCGCGCGCGCGCAGCGGCGGGCTCTTCGTCGGCCGGCTCGTCGCCGAGAACGGCACGGCCACGCTCTTCGAGGCGCTCGATCTCTACCCGGGCGCTCGCATCGACGTCGCCGGCACCGGCCCGGAGGAGCGGCGTCTCGCCGCGCATCCGCGCATCCGGCTCCTCGGGCAAGTCGGGCGCTCGGAGCTGCAGTCGCGCATGCGAGGAGCCGCGTACCTCGTCCTTCCGAGCCTGAGCTACGAGGCGCTCCCGCGGCCGCTCATCGAGGCGTTCGCGAACGCCCTTCCGGTCATCGCGAGCCGGCTCGGCACGCACGCCGAGCTGATCGAGCCGGGCCGCAACGGCCTGCTCTTCGAGCCCGGCTCGGCGCGCGAGCTCGCCAGGCGGCTCGCGTGGGCCGAGGCCTTCCCCGAGAAAATGCGCCAGATGGGGGAGTGCGCCCAGGCGGATTACCGCGCGCGCTTCGGCGCAGACTGGAGCTACCACCGCCTCTTCGGCGAGCGAAGAAGAACCGCGAGGATCTAGCCCCCCATGATCGAGCTCGGCGTAGTCCCCACGATGATCCAGCCGGTCATCCTCTGCGGGGGCTCCGGCACGCGGCTGTGGCCGCTCTCCCGCGAGCACTATCCGAAGCAGCTTCATGCTCTGACGGGCGCCGCGCCCTCCGCCGGCGCCGCGACGCTGCTCCAGCAGACCGCGAACCGCGCCCTTGGCCTCGGGTCGCTGGCCGAGCCGATCGTCGTGTGCAACGAGGGCCATCGCTTCATGGTCGCCGAGCAGCTCGCCCGCGCCGGGGCCCGCCCGAAGGCGATCATGCTCGAGCCGGTCGGCCGGGGGACGGCACCCGCGCTCACGCTCGCCGCGGTGCAGGCCGTGACGCAGGACGATCCGGTGCTCCTCGCGATGCCTTCTGACCATGCGGTGCTCGATACCGCTGCATTCCGCAAGGCGGTGGAGCGAGGCGCTGCGCTCGCGCGCCAGGGCTACATCGTCACGTTCGGCGTTCCTGCGCGCGTGCCTGAGACCGGCTACGGCTATATCCGGGCCGGCAGGCCGATCGGCTCGGGAGAAGTCCCGGCGCGCTTCGTGGAAGCGTTCGTCGAGAAGCCCGACGCCGCCGCCGCGCGCGAGTACGTCGACTCGGGCCAATACCTCTGGAACGCCGGGATCTTCGCCGTACGGGCATCGGTCTGGATCGACGCGATCGGGTCCCTGCGCAAGGAGATCCTCGCGGCCTGCGAGCGGGCGCACCGCGGCGGGCGCCGCGACGGGCCCTTCCTTCGCGTGGACGCGGCGGCCTTCGCCGGATGTCCGGCGGACTCGATCGACTATGCGGTCATGGAACGCCTCGCGCGGGAGTCAAGCTACGAGGCGGTGGTGGTGGACCTCGATGCCGGCTGGTCGGATGTCGGCGCCTGGGACGCGCTCTGGCAGATCGCCGAGAAGGACGCGGAAGGAAACGCGCTCCTCGGCGACGTGCGCGCTACCGGCACGCGGAACACGCTCGCCATTTCGCAGCACCGGCTCGTCGCGTGCGTCGGCGTGGAGGACCTCGTTGTCGTCGAGACGCCCGATGCCGTGCTCGTCGCGCGCAAGGACCGTTCGCAGGCGATCGGCCCGCTCGTCGCCGCGTTGAAGGCCGAAGGTCGTCCGGAATGCCTGCAGCACCGCAAGGTGCGTCGCCCATGGGGAAGCTACGACGGCATCGAGCGCGGCGAGCGCTTCCAGGTGAAGCGCATCGTGGTGGATCCGGGAGGGTGCCTTTCGCTGCAGATGCACTACCACCGCGCCGAGCACTGGATCGTGGTGCGCGGCACCGCGCGCGTGACGCGCGGCGAGGAGACCTTCCTCCTCACCGAGAACGAATCGACCTACATTCCCACCGGGACGAAGCATAGGCTCGAGAATCCCGGCAAGGTACCCCTCGAGATCATCGAGGTGCAGTCCGGCGCTTATCTCGGAGAGGACGACATCGTTCGCTTCGAAGACAACTACGGCCGCGAGGAAGCGAAAGCCGGCCCGCTGCCGAAGGCCGCCTAGAAAGTCAGCCTCAGGTTCAGCATCAACGCCGTGTAGTTGTAGTCGCGCAGGAACACGTTGGACGTGCGGATCCCGTGGTCGATCCCGAGCTGCACCTGCGTCATGCGAAGCGGCTCCCACGAAGCGCCCAGGCGCAGCCCCCGGATGGTCTCCTGCCGCTCGATCGCGCCGGGGACCACTGCCAGTGTCGGGTCGCCCTTGAAGTCCTGCCGCTCGCTGATGAGGAACGCCGTGAACACGAGCTTCTCGGTGGGGGCCCAGCGGGGGCCGACGCTCACGCCGGTAACGAGCACGTAGCTCGCCGCGATGTCGATCACGGTGCGCGGTTCCTTGTAGGCGGCGAATTCGAAGCCCGTCTTGTTGAACGGCACCCAGTCGACGTTCAGGCGGCCGGTGTTGCCGGAGAAGTCGCGCTGCGGGAACTGGACATGGTTGCGCTGCGTACGGCCGAGGCGGCCGACGGCGTGGAGCTGCGGGCTCGCGGTCCACGTCAGCACGCCGGCGATCTCCTTCTCGGTGAAGTCGTTGTCGACGAGGATGGCCGTGGGACCGACCGGCTCCTGCAGCGGCGCGTTCCCCTGCGTTCGCCGCGCCTCGATGCCGATCGCGTTGCCGAGCGGCGTGACGTAGTCGATGCCAGCGGTGGCGGTGGTTGTTCGCACGGTGGCGGCGTTCGCGGCGACGTCGCTGTGCGAGGCTTTCGCCCCGTCGAGGCCGCCGCGCAGGCGAACCGTCGGGCCGAGCATGAATGCCCCCGTGAGGAAGGCGTGCTGCTCGAGGATCAGGTCGCGCGTCACCGACTGCCGTTGCGCGAGGTCGACGAGGCGCTGGCGCTGCTCGTAGCCGGCGGTCCCCGCGAGGTCATTCGTGAGCTCCCACAGCCATTCGCCGCGCACGCCGTACTCGTTGTGGTTGAGCACGGTGAAGCGCTGGTACTGGTAGTTGTCGAGGCTCGCCTCGTAGCGGAAGCGCTGCCGCCCGATGATCAGGTTCTCGCCGCGCAGGCCCACGCCCGCGCGCGTGACCGTCTCCGCCTTGCTGTCGGTGCCGAGGACCGCGGAGGTGTTCGCAGCCGAGCTCAACCGGAAGAGGTTGTTGTCCCGGATCACGCTGCCGCGGATGTAGACCTCGAGCGGGCGGGGCGGCTCGAGGCCGTAGGCCGGAAAGCGCCCGCCCGTGGCGAGCGGAATCGTATCGACCGCCTCAAAATGCTGGGCGAGCGCCGCGAGCGGGGCAAGTGCGGCGAGCGCGAGCGGAACGCTGAGGAAGATGCTCTTTTTCATTGGTGGCTCCCGGGACGGAGAAGCAGCGGCCCCTACGGCGAGCGATTCTATGTCCCGTGGAAGAATTTTTATGTCGCCGAACGGTGACACGCGTCGCATAACAACGGCCTCGCGCATGCGCGTCCGGCTCTCGACGGCCCTGGATCTGTGGCTCGCCGGCGTCGGATCGCTGCTGGGGCGCTCGGCCGTGCGCGACGCGGTGATGCTGGCGCAGCGCGGGCACGACGTGCTGCTCCAGCGCCGTGGCGATGGATTCCGCGTCGTCATCATCGACCGGCGCAAGGATCGCAGCGGGCTTCGCGTCCTCGCCCGGCTTCCCGGCGGCCGCTGCGTGCATGGCCCCGCGCGCTGAGATGGCGCGCTGTTGCCGCGGCACGACGGGTCCTGTCGTGAACTCGTGACATTGGCGCGGGTCGAACTGCGTGGAAACATCCGCACGTGCGTAACGCTCTGCGGTCGATGGCGACCGCGCTTCCCGACATGGCCGGATCGCTCGCGTATCCCCGGTCCTTCCTTGGCCTCCTGCTCGCGGGCTTCACGCTCGTGATGCTGCCGCTCGTCGCCGCGCTCGCCTATTCGGCGTGGAGCACCGAGCGCCTCGCCGGGCAGAGCCGCACGGCGGTCTTCAACGCCTCGCAGGCCGCGCGCGCGAGCCGCTCGCTCGTCGAGCGCATCGGCTCCATCGAGCGCCTCGCGCAGCAGATGACCGTGCTGGATGACCCGGAGATCGTCGCCGCCTACGCGCGCGTGCATCGCAGCTTCAAGCAGCTCGCGGCGGAAATCGCCACGCTCCCCATCGAGGACGCGCAAGCGGACGCGCTCGGGCGGGCGGTGACGGAGGAGCAGTCGCTCTACGATCTCCTCAACGGCGTTCCTCGCGGCGCCGCGGGCGCGGACGACGTCGCTGCGCGCATCGACCGCCTCATCGACAGCGCGCGCGAGGTGCTCGCGATCAACAACCGCATCGTCGATCGCGAGGTCGAGAGAATGCGCCACGGCGCGGACGAAGTGCAGCGAGGGCTCGTCGTGCTCGTGCTCTTCGCCACGGCGGTCGCGCTCAGCCTTGCGCTCGCGCTCACCCGCTATATCGGGCGGCCGATCGGCGAGATCGACGCCGCGATCCGCCAGCTCGGCGGCGCCGAGTTCTCGCGGCCGATCTCGGTGCGCGGCCCGGAGGATCTGCGCTTCCTCGGCCGGCGCCTCGACTGGCTGCGCGTGCGCCTCGAGGAGAACGAGACGCAGAAGACGCGCTTCCTGCGCCATGTCTCCCACGAGCTCAAGACGCCGCTCACCGCGGTGCGCGAGGGCGCCGAGCTGCTCCACGACGGCATCGGCGGCGCCCTGACGCCGGTCCAGGGCCAGGTAGTCGGCATCATGCGGGACAACAGCGTGAAGCTGCAGCGCCTGATCGAGGAGCTGCTGGATTATCAGCGCGCGCTGCACGCCGCGGCGTCGCTCGAAGTGCGCAGCGTCGTGCTGGACGCGCTCGTCGCAGAGGCCGCGCGCGCGCACCAGCTCGCCGCGGCGGGCAAGGGCCTGCGCCTGGTCATCGATGCGCAGAACGCGACGATCGATGCGGACCCCGACAAGCTGCGCTCGATCGTCGATAACCTCATCAGCAACGCAGTGAAATTCACGCCGCCCGGCGGTACCATCACGGTGAAGGCGCGCGCGGGCGAGGGCGCCGCGGCAGGCGACGCCGTGATCGAGGTGCTCGATTCCGGCCCCGGCGTGCCGGCCGAGGAGCGCGAAAGCATCTTCAACCTCTTCTCGCGCGGCCGCGCGCGCACCGAAAGCGGCGGCGGCCGGCTCGTGAAGTCGAGCGGCCTCGGGCTCGCCATCGCGCGGGAGCTCACCGAAGCGCACGGCGGCCGGATCGCCGTCGTGCCGGGCGGAGCCGGCGGCCATTTCCGCGTCACGCTGCCGCGCCGTTCGGCGCGTGCGCTGGCCGACGCCGCGTAACGACACCCGGTGAAAATTTTTGCCATTTGCGAACCGAAGGGATCCCAAAGTTGAGCGCAGAACAATTCAAAGTGCTCCTCGTCGACGACGACAAGGACTTGCTGCAGCTGATTGCGATGAGGCTGCAGGCGGCGGGCTATGCGGTGACGGCGGTGGAGTCTGGGGAGGCGGCGCTCGCGGCCCTGGCGGTGGCGCGGCCCCAGGTGGTGGTGACCGACCTACGCATGGCCGGGATGGATGGCTTGGCGCTCTTTGAGGCGATCCACCGCGAGGCGCCCTCGCTTCCGGTGGTGATCCTCACCGCCCACGGCACGATCCCCGAGGCGGTGGCGGCCACCCGCCGGGGGGTCTTCAGCTTCCTGACGAAGCCCTTCGAGCCCAAGGTGCTCCTGGACACGGTGGCCGAGGCCTTGAGGCTCTCCAGCGCTCCCACGGGCGAGATGGAGGACTGGAGAGCGGAGATCATCACGCGCTCCTCCGGCATGGAGGATCTCCTTGCCCAGGCGCGCCGCGTGGCGGCCTCCGATGCTTCCGTGTGCATCTTTGGCCAGTCCGGGACGGGGAAGGAGCTCCTTGCGCGCGCGATCCACCGGGCAAGCCCGCGGGCAAACGCCCCCTTCGTGGCGGTGAACTGCGGG
>JAFAGU010000236.1 GCA_019237595.1 Betaproteobacteria bacterium
AATTCCGTTCCGGTCACGTAGCTGCTGTCACTGGACGCCAGGAACACGATCGCTCGCGCAATTTCTTCGGGTCGCGCGAGCCGGCCAAGTGGAACGCTGCCGGAAAGGAGCCGTCGCCTCTGCTCACCTGCGTCCGAAGAGCCGAGCAATTCAGCGAGACCAGGCGTATCGGTCGCACCCGGGCTGACAGCGTTTACTCGGATCCGGCGCTCCTTAAGGTCCGTCGTCCAAGTCCGCGCGAGGGAGCGCACGGCCGCCTTGGTCGCCGCGTAGACACTGTTTGCGGGCAGGCCTTTGCTGCCCACGATCGAGGCGTTGAGGATGATGGAGGCGCCATCAGGCATGAGAGGTAGCGCCTTCTGGACGGTGAAGACGAGGCCTTTGACATTGGTCCCAAAAATGGCGTCGTAAAGGTCTTCGGTAATGGATCCCAGGGGCGCATATTTCGCGACGCCGGCGTTGGCGAACAGGATATCGAGGCGCCCGCGGTTCTCCGCGATCTGGGCGTACAGGCGGTCAAGGTCTTCAAGCCGGGAGACATCTCCCTGGATTCCCTTGGCGCCAGGGCCGATCGCCGCCGCGGCGGCCGCGAGTTCCCGGGGACGACGGCCGGTGATGAAGACGAATGCACCCTCGCTCGCGAATTCCCTTGCCGTCGCCAGGCCGATCCCACTCGTGCCACCGGTCACCAAGGCGACCTTGCCGCTCAACTTGCCCATGATGCCATCTCCCACGGTTAGTGACTTGCTACTTGCAAGTTTATACCCTAGCGCATATACTTGCGCTATGCAAGTGACTCCCCGTCGATCTTCCTGCCCCGCCGCCTGCGCGCTCGACCTCATCGGAGACAAATGGACCCTGCTGATCGTTCGCGATCTGCTGCGCGGCCGGGACACGTTCGGAGCGCTCTCCGCGGCGGAGGAAGGCATTCCGACCAACATCCTGGCGGATCGACTTCGCAAGATGGAAGCTGCCAGGCTCATCGAGGCTCGCCCTTACCAGAAACGCCCCGTTCGTTATCGCTACACGCTAACTGCGAAGGGAGCGGATCTGGGCGAGGTGGTCGGAGCGCTCGCCCATTGGGGCAAGCGGCATATCCGGGGCACAGCCGTCTTCTCGGACTTTTTACACCGTAGTGCCGCTTCGCGACGCATGACCTAGACGGCTTCTCACCGAAGCGCGGTGCTATTCGAGCGCGCGCAAAGCCTTGCTCGTAGCCCGAACCCGAGCGGGCGTGAGGCGCTCGAGAGAGGACTCGAACCCGCTTCCGGCCGAAACCAGCTCAAGCCGTTCAGCTGATCGAAACGCCGAGCAGACGTCCGAGGCTGAACGTGACAGCTGCGGCGGCGAGGCCGATGCCAACTTGACGCAAGCCGTTGGTCGCGACGCTGCGGCCGGTGAAGATGCTGGTGAGCGCGCCGATGGCGAAGAGCGCCAGGGCGCTGAGGCCCAGGCTCGCGAAAACGGCGGCCGTGCCGCCGGCGAAGAGGAAGGGCACCACAGGAAAGACGGCGCCGGCCATGAAGACGAAGAACGACGACGCGGCGGCGGACCAGGCGGAGCCGCCGAGGTCCTGCGGGTTGATGCCGATCTCCTCGCGCACGAGGGTGTCGAGCGCGGCGTCCTTGTTCGCCATGACGCGCTCGGCGGTCTGCTCGGCGGTGGCGCGGTCCATGCCCTTCGACTGGTAGATGAGCACCAGCTCTTCCTTCTCCTCGTCGGGCACCTGCGCGAGCTCGTCGGCCTCGGTCGCGATCTGCTTCTGGTAGAGCTCGCGCGAGCTCTGCACGGAGAGCCATTCGCCCATCGCCATCGAGCAGGCGCCGGCGATGAGCCCGGCGAGCCCGGTGACGAGGACGGTTCGCTGCGAGAAATCCGCGCCGGCGACGCCCATGACGAGGCTCAGGTTCGAGACGAGGCCGTCGTTCGCGCCGAGCACCGCGGCGCGCAGCGCGTTGCCGCCGCCCGCTCCGTGCCGGCCCTCGAGGCTCGAATAAGCCGCGCCGTCCCACGCGGTTCGCGATACGCCGCTCAGGCGGCTCAGCACGCGCGCATGCGAGCGTTCCTGCGCGGGCATGACGGTGGCCGCGGACTCCGCCTGGCGGTCGTAGTGGTCGCGATCGATCTGCTCCAACGTGCGCAGCGTCGGAAGCACGAGGTCCGGCCCGAAGCGCCGGGCGATGGCGATCAGCAGCCGAGTCCGCCATCCGGGGCGCACGTCGCCCACGGCGGCGCCGGCGTTTGCCAGGTGCTGGCGCCAGAAGTCGGCGTGCTTCTCCTCCACGCTCGCCAAGCGTCGGTAGATTTCAGCGCGCTGCGGCTGCGCCTCGAGCTCGGCCATGACGCGATACATGGCCGCGCCGTCCACCTCGCCTTGCAGGTTCGCGCGATACCGCTCGATGGGATCGGGCAAGCTAGTCCGCCTTGATCCCGGCGGCGCGGACGACCTCCGGCCACCGGTTGAGCTCGCTCTTGATGAACGCGTCGAACTGCTGCGGCGTGCCGCCGACGATGTCGGCGGCCTGCGAGACGGTGATGGCGTCGCGCACGGAAGGCGTCTTGAGCACGTCGTTGAAGACCGTGTTGATGCGCGAGACGAGCGCAGCATCCATCCCGGCCGGCCCGACGATGCCGTGCCAGACGCTCACGTCGAATCCGGGGAGCGTGCTCGCGGCCGGCGGGACGTTGGGGAGCTGCGACATCGGCCGCGTGGACGTTCCCGCGAGCGCACGCACCTTGCCCTCGCGGATCTGCCCGAGCGAGGTCGAGACGGTGATGATCGCGGTGTCGGCGTCGTTGCGAAGGAGCGAGAGCAGCATCTCGGCGCCCGAGCGGTAGACGACGTTCACCTGCTGGATGCCGGCCCGCGTGTTGAAGTAGGCCATGTAGAGGTGCGTCCAGTTGCCCAGGCCCGCGGAGGCGTAGTTCATCTTGCCCGGCTGCTGCTTCGCCGCGGCGATCAGCTCGTCCAGCGTCTTGTACGGCAGGCTCGAGCGCACGAGGACCACCGCCGGCAGGTTCGCCACGTGGATGATCGGCGTGAACGCCGTGTGCGGATCGTAGGGAAGCTTCGCAAGCGCGTGCGAGACGGCATTCGGGCCGACCTCGGCAAGGAAAAGCGTGTACCCGTCCGGCTTCTCGCGCGCGACCGCCGCCGCGGCGATGGTGCCGCCCGCGCCGGGACGGTTCTCGACCACGAGCGGCTGGTCGTTGGCGAGCGCGGCAAAGCCTGCCGCGAGGTTGCGCGAGAGCGTATCGGCGGCGCCCCCCGGGCCCACGGTGACGAGGAGGTGCACCGGGCGCTCGGGCCACTTCGCTGCGGACTGCGAGAATGCGGGCGCAGCAAGAGATGCCGCCAGCGCGAGGAACGCAAGTCTTCTCATGGGCCTCCCCTCGCGCCCATGATAGTCGAGCGAGCTCAGAAGAGGCTGAGAATCCAGCGCCCGAGCAGGTAGCCGATGCCGCCGAGGGCGAGGAGAAGCGCCGCGAGGCCGAGCGCGAGCGCGAGGCCGAAGAGCCGGCTGGATCGCACCGTGCGCCCAGGCTCGTCCATCCAGCGCTCGAGCAGCCGGACGTTGCGCTGGTTCGCCTTGAAGGCGGCATCGAAGGCATCTCCCGCGATCGGGACGATGCCCACCACGCCCTCGATGCCGACGTTCCAAGCCATCCGCCAGAGCACGATCTTCGGCGCACCCAGCCGCGCGGCTTCGCTGAGAATGAAGCTCGAGAGCAGCACGCCGACGAGGTCGCCGATGAAGGGTACGAGGCCGATGATCGCGTCGAGGCCCACGGTGAGGCTCGTGCCGGGAATCGGGATCGAGCTGTCGAGAAGCCATGCGAGCCAGCGCAGGCGCTCGCGCACGGCGCGCATGTCGGCCGTCTCGACCGATTCCACGCGGCCCTCGTCGTCGAGCGAGATGATCCGGTCGCGGCTCACCGGAGCGACCTTAGCAGCGCCACAGGAAAGCGTCGCAGAAGGTCTGCGATGGCCAACGCGCCGCCGGAGCGGAGCTTCTCGCCAGTGAGCACGTTTTCATATTCGCCCTCGGGGACCGCGAGCGTAGACGTTCCCCAGGCCGAGACCGGAATCATGGGAGCATTCTCCGGCAACAGGGCGGCGAAGAGGCGCGGCGCGACCGCGACGACCCGATCGAGTCCCGCGGAAAGCGCAAACTCGCAAACCTTTTCATCCATCCCGGCATCGGCATAGAGCGGCGCATAGGCCGGCGCATGGAAGAGCTCGCGGAAATCCTTGCGGAGCGCAAGCCCTTTGCGGATGACTTGCAGCTTCGCGGCGCCCGAGCGGAGCCACTTCGCGAGGTCTTCCCCGCGGAACTCGCTTTCCAGCAAGGAACGGCGGGCCCTGTAGTCGACCGCGCGCCGGTTGTCGGGGTCGACGAGCGAAAGATCCCAGGCTTCCGTGCCCTGGTAATAGTCCGGAACGCCGGGCGAAGCGACCTTGATCGCGGCCTGCGACAGGCTCACGAGCTTCCCGAGCCGCGACAGGTGAGCCGCCAGGGCGTCCAGCTCCTTCAGGAAGACCTTGTTCTCGAGCGAAGCGTCGATGAAGCGCTCGAGCGCCTGCTCGTACTCTGCGTCGGGATTGATCCAGCTCGTGCGCTCCTTCGCTTCCCGCACCGCTTTGAGCATGTAGGCGGATACGCGCTTTTTCACTTCTTTCACTTCGCCGCCACCGTCCGGCCAGATGCCGAGGAGCGTCTGGTAGTACAGATATTCGTCCTTGGCCGACGGGGCGGGCGCGCCGTTTACTTCGCCTCGCGCGCCGCGATTGGCCACACGCCAGCGCAGGAGCGCGAGCCGCCAGAGCGAAGGCAGCTCGGAGAGCGCTGCGAGCCTCGCCCGCACGTCCTCCGAGCGCTTGGTGTCGTGCGTCGAAGTGGCGATGAGC
>JAFAGU010000021.1 GCA_019237595.1 Betaproteobacteria bacterium
CAAAGCAAGCGCGCTACCAGACTGCGCTACACCCCGACTGCCGTGAACGGCTGCGTCCGTTCGAACGGCAGACAATTATACGGCGCGCCAGCGTCCGTCCATGAAAAAGGCCACGAACCTCGCGGTCCGTGGCCCCGCTCCGGGCAGTGCCGTTCAGCCTTGCGACGCCTGCTGCTCGGCGGGCGCCGGGGGCGGCTGCTGCGGCTGCTCCTCGCGTTTCGGCGGATCCAGCAGCGCCTTGCGCGACAGCCGCACGCGGCCCTTGTCGTCGGCCTCGAGCACCTTGACCTTCACGATCTGGCCTTCCTTCAGGTAGTCCGAGACGGCGTTCACGCGCTCGTTGCTGATCTGCGAGATGTGGAGCAGGCCGTCTCTTCCCGGCAATAGCTGGACGATCGCGCCGAAGTCGAGGAGCCGCAGCACCGGGCCCTCGTAGACCTTCCCCACTTCCACGTCGGCGGTGATGTCCTGGATGCGCTTGCGCGCCGCCTCGCCGCCCTCGGCGGAGACGCAGGCGATGGAAATCGTGCCGTCGTCCTCGATCTCGATCGTCGTGCCCGTCTCCTCCTGGATGCCGCGGATGACCACGCCGCCCTTCCCGATGACGTCCCGGATCTTGTCCGGGTTGATCTTGATCTTGATGATGCGCGGCGCGAAGCTCGAGAGCTCCGAGCGCGAGCCTTCGATCGCCTGCTTCATGATCTGCAGGATGCCGAGGCGCGCCTCGCGCGCCTGGTCGAGCGCGATCTTCATGATGCCCTTGCCGATCGACTCGATCTTGAGGTCCATCTGGAGCGCCGTGACGCCGTTCTCCGTGCCCGCCACCTTGAAGTCCATGTCGCCGAGGTGGTCCTCGTCGCCGAGGATGTCGGAAAGCACCGCGAAGCGATTGCCTTCCTTGATGAGGCCCATCGCGATGCCGGCGACGTGCGCCTTGATCGGCACGCCGGCGTCCATCAGCGCGAGCGAGCCGCCGCACACCGAAGCCATCGACGAGGAGCCGTTCGACTCGGTGATCTCCGAGACCACGCGCAGCGAATAGCCGAAGTCCTCGGGCTTGGGAAGCATGCCCACGAGCGCGCGCTTGGCGAGGCGGCCGTGGCCGATCTCGCGCCGCTTCGTGAAGCCGAAGCGGCCGGTCTCGCCGGTCGCATACGGCGGCATGTTGTAATGCATCATGAAGCGCTCGCGGTACTCTCCGGCGAGCGCGTCGATGATCTGCTCGTCGCGCCCGGTGCCGAGCGTCACGGTGACGAGCGCCTGCGTCTCCCCGCGCGTGAAGAGCGCCGAGCCGTGCGTGCGCGGCAGGACCCCGACCTTGACCGTGATGGGCCGCACGGTGCGCGTGTCGCGCCCGTCGATGCGCGGCTCGCCATCGAGGATCTGGCTGCGCACGATCTTCGACTCGAGGTTGAAGAACACCTCCTTCAGCTCGTTCGCGTCGATCTCGACGCCGATCTGCTTGGCTTCCTCGGCGAGCTTCTCGCTCACCGTCTTGTGGATTTCCTTCAGGCGGACCTGGCGCGCCTGCTTCTGCTTCATCTGGAACGCGGCGCGAAGGTCGGTTTCCGCGAGCTCGGCGACGCGCTTGATGAGCGACTCATTCTTCTCCGGCGCCTTCCATTCCCAGGCCGGCTTGCCTGCGACCTCGGCGAGCTCATTGATGGCGTTGATGGCGGCCTGCATCTGCTCGTGGCCGTACACGACGCCGCCCAGCATCACGTCCTCGGGCAGCTCGAGCGCCTCGGACTCGACCATCATCACGCCCTGCTCGGTGCCTGCCACGACGAGGTTGAGCTTGGACTCCTTGAGCTGGGCGGCGGTGGGGTTGAGGACGTACTGGCCGTTCAGGTAGCCGACGCGGCAGGCGCCGATCGGGCCGTTGAACGGGATGCCGGAGATGGTCAGCGCGGCGGAGACGGCGATCATCGCCGGGATGTCGGAGTCCACCTCGGGATTGAGCGAGAGGACCTGCGCGACGACCTGCACTTCGTTGTAGAAGCCGTCCGGGAAGAGCGGGCGGATCGGGCGGTCGATGAGGCGGGAGGTGAGCGTCTCCTTCTCCGACGGGCGCCCTTCGCGCTTGAAGAAGCCGCCGGGGATCTTGCCGGCCGCGTACGTGCGCTCGGCGTAGTCGACCGTGAGCGGGAAGAAGTCCTGGCCGGGCTTCGGGTCCTTCGCCGCGGTGATGGCGGCGAGCACCACGGTGTCGTCCATCTTGCAGAGCACGGCGCCGTGCGCCTGGCGGGCGATCTCGCCCGTCTCGAGCGTTACCTGATGGTCGCCGTACTGGAAGGTCTTGGAAATGGGGGTCACTGGGAATCCTTTAATGGAAGCCGCCACAAAGCAAAAACGCCCACCGGTTCGATGAGCGTTTTCAGCGCTGCGGCATCAGGGCTACTTGCGAAGTCCGAGCTTGTCGATCAGGGTGCGGTACTTGTCCGCATCCTTGACCTTGAGGTAATCGAGGAGCTTGCGTCGCTGGCTCACGAGCTTGAGCAAGCCGCGGCGCGAATGGAAATCCTTCACGTGCGTCTTGAAGTGCTCGGTGAGGCCGTTGATCCGCTCGGTGAGGAGCGCCACCTGCACTTCCGGCGATCCCGTGTCGTTTCCGGCGCGCTGGTAGCTCTTCACCACCTGCGCTTTCTGCGCAACCTGCAAGGCCATGCTTCGTTCTCCGCTGCTTGATGTCGTCTCTCAGTTAAGTCAGCGATTGTAGCCGATTTCTCGCGCGGGTCACAAGGTTTTTCGTGGTTTTTCAGCCGCTTGCGACTGCGCCGTGAGCCGAAGCGGCCGCAAGCTGCCATCGCCATGGGATCTCCCGAGCCCGATGACCATGCCATCGGCGCCGTAGACCGCGCAGATATCGCCGCGCGTGCCGCACGGCACCGCCTGCCCGTTCCGAAATCGCGCCGCCGAGCCGGCATCGAGCTCGGCTCGCGGCAGTCCGGCGAGAAGGTCGGGAAGCGACAGGATGCGAGCGGCGCGTGCAGCATCCGGAAGAGCGGCGAGCGCGGCGAGCGTCATCGCCTCCTCGACCCTGAACCGCCCCGAAGCAGTGCGCCGAAGCGACGACAGGTGGGCGGCGGAGCCCAGGGCCGCGCCGAGATCCTCGGCGAGCGTGCGAATGTAGGTGCCTTTGCTGCACCGGATACGAAGCCGGATGAAGGGCTCTTCGAGCGCCTCGACCCGAAGCTCGTGGATCCACACCTTGCGCGAGCGGCGGTCCACCGTCTCGCCGCGCCGCGCACGCTCATAAAGGGGAATGCCGTCCTTCTTGAGCGCCGAGTACATCGGCGGCACCTGCTCGATTTGGCCCTGGAAGCGCGCCAGAACGTCGGGCAGCACCTCGGCGAGGCGCGACGGAGCGGGCTTCTTCTCCAGCACCTCGCCCTCCGCGTCGCCCGTGCTCGTCCGCTCGCCGAGCTTCACGGTGGCTGCGTACTCCTTGTCTTCGTCCAGCAGGAACGAGGCGAATTTCGTCGCCTCTCCGAAGAGCACGACGAGCAACCCCGTTGCCAGCGGGTCCAGCGTCCCGGCATGGCCGGCCTTGCGCGCGCGGAAGAGCCGCTTCGCCTCCTGCAAGACGGAATTGGACGTGCGTCCGAGCGGCTTGTCGACGAGAAGCGCGCCTGTCGCCACGCAGGCTTCGTCCCGTTCCACGGTCATGGCTTGCGGTTCGCCGCGTCGATGAGGCGGGAGAGGCGGTCGCCGCGTTCCACCGATTCGTCGTACTCGAAGCGCAGCTCCGGCGTCGTGTAGAGCTGGATCCGGCGCGCGATCTGCGAACGGAGGAACCCCGCCGAGCGCTTCAGGCCCTGCAGCGTGCCATCCAGCTTTTGCCTGTCCAGGAGAGTGAAGAACACCTTGGCATGCGAAAGGTCGGGCGAGACATCGACCGACGTGATCGTGATCATGCCCACGCGCGGATCGCGCACCTCATGGGCGATCAGGTCGGAGAGCTCGCGCTGGATCTGGTCGCCCAGCTTCTGCGGCCGTCCGGAGGGCTTGCCGGCTTTCCTTTTCAGAGAAGCCCTACAGCGTCCGAGCGACTTCGACCGTCTCGAACACCTCGAACTGGTCGCCTTCCTTGATGTCGGAGAAGTTCTTCAGGGACATGCCGCACTCGAAGCCGGACTTCACCTCTCGCGCGTCGTCCTTGAAGCGCTTGAGCGAATCGATGTCGCCGGTGTGGATGACCACGTTGTCGCGAAGCACGCGGACCTGGGCGCCGCGGCGAACGAGGCCTTCCTGCACGTAGCAGCCCGCGATCGTGCCGACTTTCGAGATGCGGAAGACCTGCCGGACCTGCACGAGCCCGAGCACCTGCTCCTTCTTCTCGGGCGCGAGCATGCCGGAGAGCGCCGCCTTCACCTCGTCGACCGCCTCGTAGATGATGTCGTAGTAGCGGATCTGGATTCCGGCGGATTCGGCGAGCTTGCGGGCCGCCGCATCGGCCCGCGTGTTGAAGCCGATGATGACCGCGCGGGCGGCCATCGCCAGGTTCACGTCGGATTCGGTGATGCCGCCCACGCCGGCGTGCACGACCGTCACCTTCACCTCTTCGGTTCCGAGCTGGGAGAGCGCATGCACGAGCGCTTCCTGCGAGCCCTGGACGTCGGCCTTGATCACGAGCGTGAGGACCTTCTTCCCGCCCTCGGCCATCTGCTCGAACATGTTCTCGAGCTTGGCCGCCTGCTGCTTGGCGAGTTTCACGTCGCGGAACTTGCCCTGGCGGAAGAGCGCGATTTCCCGCGCCTTGCGCTCGTCGGCGAGGACCATCATGTCCTCGCCGGCGGACGGCACCTCGGAGAGGCCCTGGATCTCGACCGGGATGGAAGGCCCGGCTTCGGCCACGGGCTTCGCGTTCTCGTCGAGCATCGCGCGCACGCGTCCGTAGACGGCGCCCGTCAGCACGATGTCGCCCCGCTTGAGCGTCCCCGACTGCACGAGCAGCGTGGCGACCGGACCCTTGCCCTTGTCCAGGCGCGCCTCGATGACGACGCCGCGCGCCGGAGCGTACACCGGCGCCTTGAGCTCCAGCACCTCGGCCTGGAGCAGGATGTGCTCCAGCAGATCGTCCACACCCTGCCCGCTCTTCGCGGAGACCGGAATCACCGGCGAATCGCCGCCGAACTCCTCCGCGACCACGCCGTGGCCGAGGAGCTCCTGCTTCACCTTGTCCGGGTTCGCCTCGTGCTTGTCGATCTTGTTCAGCGCGACGACGATCGGAACCTCCGCCGCCTTCGCGTGATTGATGGCCTCGATCGTCTGCGGCATGACGCCGTCGTCCGCCGCGACGACGAGCACCACGATATCCGTGACCTTGGCGCCGCGGGCCCGCATCGCGGTAAAGGCGGCATGGCCCGGCGTGTCGAGGAACGTGATGATGCCGCGCGGCGTTTCGACGTGGTAGGCGCCGATGTGCTGCGTGATACCGCCGGCCTCGCCGGCGGCGACCTTCGTGCGGCGGATGTAGTCCAGCAGCGAGGTCTTGCCGTGGTCGACGTGGCCCATGATCGTGACGACTGGCGGCCGGGGCTCGCCGGTCCCGTCGACTGTCTCCGCCTGCTCGCCTTCGGCAAGGTAGGCCTCGGGGTCGTCCAGCTTGGCGGCCTTCGCCTTGTGGCCCATCTCCTCGACGACGATCATCGCCGTCTCCTGGTCGAGCACCTGGTTGATCGTCGCCATGGTGCCCAGCTTCATCAGCACCTTGATCACCTCGGCCGCCTTCACCGACATGCGGTGGGCGAGCTCGCCGACCTGGATGGTTTCGGGGACCGCCACCTCGCGGACGAGCGGCTCGGCGGGCTGCGCGAACGTTGCCTGCTGCTCGGCGCCGGCCGGCGCGCCGCGGTGCCGCGTGCCGCCGCGGCTGTGCCAGCCGCCCACGCCACCGCCCGCGTCGCCGCGGGTCTTGATCTGGCGCCTGCGCACGGAATCGTCGCGCAGGATCGTGGTGGGCTTGGCCTTTTTGGCCTTCTTGTCGCCCTTCTGCTCGTCCGACTTGGGCTTGGGCGCGTGCAGCGTCGTCGCCGGCTGGGCCGCCGCGGCGGCTGCCGCCTTCTGCTCGGCCTCGCGCTTCTCGCGCTCCTGCTTCTCGCGCAGCTCTGCCGCTTGCAGCTCGGCGAGCTGCTGCTGGCGCCGCGCCTCATCCTCGCGAATCTCGCGCTCGCGCGCGTCGAGCCCCGGGGCCGCCGGTTGCGGCGCGGCAGCCGGCGCGACGGGCGGCGCCTCGGGCGGAGGAGCAGGCGTTTCCGCGGCCACCGCGGCCGCGGCCACCTCGTTCGGATCGCGCTTGACGAACACGCGCTTCTTGCGCACCTCCACCTGCACGGTGCGGTACTTGCCCGTAGCGTCGGTCTTCTTGATCTCGCTCGTCTGCTTGCGGGTGAGCGTGATCTTGTTCTTTGCCTCGCTCGAGCCGTGGGCCCGGCGCAGGTATTCCAGCAGCCGCGACTTGTCGGACTCGGAGAGCGAGTCGCCTGCGGCCTTCTTGTCCACGCCGGCGGCCTTGAGCTGCTCGAGCAGCACCGAGGGCGGAACCTTGAGCTCCGCGGCGAATTGGGCAACGCTCGTCTGCGCCACTTTAGGCGGACTCCTTGCTGTTTGCGCCGGCTGCGGCCTCGGCCTCGAACCAGTGCGCGCGGGCGGCCATGATCAGGTTCTTCGCCTTCTCGGGGTCGAGCCCCGTCATCTCGGAGAGCTCGTCCACGGCAAGGTCGGCGAGGTCGTCGCGGGTCTTCACGCCCTTTTCGGCGAGCTTCGCCGCGAGCTGCGTGTCCATCCCCTCGAGCTTGAGGAGCTCCGGGTCGACGCCTTCCATCTTTTCCTCATTGGCGATCGCGGCGACGAGGAGCGCGTTGCGCGCCCGGTTGCGCAGCTCGTTCACCGTCTCCTCGTCGAACGCGTCGATCTCGTTCAGCTCGTTGATCGGCACGTAGGCCACTTCCTCGAGCGTGGAGAACCCCTCCTCGATGAGGATGTTGGCCACTTCCTCGTCCACGTCGAGCTTCTCCATGAATTGCTGCTTGATGCGGTCGCCCTCCTCCTGCTGCTTCTTCTGCGACTCCTCCTCGGTCATGAGGTTGATCTGCCAGCCGGTGAGCTCGGAGGCAAGCCGCACGTTCTGGCCGCTGCGGCCGATCGCGACCGCGAGGTTCTCCTCGTCGACGACCACGTCCATCGCGTGCTTTTCCTCGTCCACCACGATGGAGCTCACTTCGGCGGGCGCGAGCGCGCCGATGACGAATTGCGCGGGGTCGGCGGACCAGAGCACGATGTCGACGCGCTCGCCCGCGAGCTCCTGCGTCACGGCCTGCACGCGCGAGCCGCGCATGCCGACGCAGGTGCCGATCGGGTCGATGCGCTTGTCGCTGGTGAAGACGGCGATCTTCGCCCGGATGCCCGGGTCGCGCGCCGCCGACTTGATCTCGAGCAGCCCCTCCTCGATCTCGGGCACCTCGAGCTCGAAGAGCTTCATGATGAACTGCGGCGCCGTGCGCGACAGGATGAGCTGCGGGCCGCGCGCCTGGCGGTCGATCTTCATCACCCACGCGCGAACGCGGTCGCCCACGCGCAGGTTCTCCTTCGGGATCATCTGCTCGCGCGGCAGGAACGCCTCGAGGCGGCCCGACTCGATGATCGCCGAGCCGCGCTCCATGCGCTTCACCGTGCCCGTGACGAGCTCGTCGCCGCGGCCGAGGAAGTCGTTCAGGATCTGCTCGCGCTCCGCGTCGCGGATTCTCTGCAGGATGACCTGCTTGGCGGTCTGCGCGCCGATGCGCCCGAACTCGACGTTGGGGAGCGGCTCCTCGAGCACGTCGTCCACCTTGGCGTCGGCCTTGCCGCGGTCCTGCGCCTCCTCGACGGAGAGCATCTGCGCGGTGTTCCAGTCGGGGGCGTCGTCGGGCAGCACGCGCCAGCGCCGGAAGGTCTCGTACGACCCGGTGTTGCGGTCGACCTGCACCCGCACGTCGATGTCCTCGGTGTATTTCTTCTTCGTCGCCGAGGCGAGCGCCATCTCGAGCGCGCCGAAGACGATGTCGCGCGGGACGTTCTTCTCCCGCGCGAGCACGTCCACGAGCATCACCAGTTCACGATTCGCCTGCGATACGTTCGTCGTCGTCGCTGCCACAGATTCCTCACAATTCCGGCACCAGCTTCGCCCGCTCCAGGTCCTGGAGGGCGAGGCTCACCGTCTGTCCTTCGAGCTCCACGCTCACGCTGCCGCCGGCGGCGCCCCTCAGCACGCCGACGAACTTCCGTCTCCCGCTCGCGTCCGCCGTGCGCATCCTCAGCTCGGCCTTCTGCCCTATGAAGCGCTCGAAGTCACGCGGCTTGCGAAGCGGCCGGTCCAGGCCCGGCGAAGACACCTCCAACCGGTCGAAGTCCACGCCTTCCACGGGAAGCACGCGGGTCAGCTGGCGGCTCACCGCCGCGCAATCCTCGACCGTGATGCCCCCCGGCTTGTCGATGAACACGCGCAGGAGCCGCCCGCCGTTCGACGAATGCACGTCGACCAGCTCGTACCCCAGCCCGGCCACCGCCGGTTCGATCTTCGCTTCGAGCGCCGCCATACCCGCAAAATCCGCCGCAGAAACAAAAAATGGGCCGAAGCCCATCTTTGCACCCGCGCGACCTAAAGCTTTTGAAGTTTAACAGCTTTTCAGTCCTCGGACAACTCCTTGACCTCGCTCGCGGCGAGCTCACGCCAGGCGCCGGGCAGCAGGTCGCGCGGCAGCGCCACGGATCCGTATCGGACGCGCACCAGCCGGCTGACACGCCCCCCGACCGCCTCGAAGAGCCGGCGCACCTCGCGGTTCCTTCCTTCGTGAAGCGTCACCCGATACCACCGGTTGGCGCCCGCCTCCCGAGCCGCTGTTTCCTCCCGAATAGAGGAAAAGTGGGCGGGGCCATCCTCCAGTTGCACGCCGCGCTCGAGCTTTTCCAGCGCCTGCGGGGTCAGCCGCCCCTGCACCCGGGCGCGGTATTCGCGCTCCCGCTCATGGCGCGGGTGCATAAGCCGGTTCGCAAGCTCACCCGAATCGGTGAAGAGCAAGAGGCCGGAAGAATTGATGTCGAGCCGCCCGACCGCGATCCAGCGCCCGGGCGGCAGGCGGGAAAACACGGTTGGCCGGCCCTGCGGGTCCGCCCGCGTGACCAGCTCGCCCACTGGCTTGTGATAGGCGAGGACGCGCAGCTTCTGAGCCGGCGCTCGCAGAACGACTGGCTTTCCGTCGACGGCCACTGCATCGCCTGGGACCGCGCGATCGCCAAGCTTCGCAGGCGCCCCATTGACGCTCACGCGCCCGGCCTCGATCCACATTTCGACTTCCCGCCGCGAGCCGAGCCCTGCGGCGGCCAGCAGCTTCTGCAGCCGCTCTCCGGCTGCTCGGTCAGCCGGTGGTGCCGGTGGCGCGCTCGATTTCGGGCTGGCCTTCCGATTCGCCGGGCCCGCGAAGCTCGGCATCGGCGCTCGGCTGCCGCTGCGCGGGAAGCTCGAGGGTCTTGGCGATTTCTTCAAGCGGCGGAAGCTCCTGGAGCGAGCGCAGTCCCAGGTCGTCCAGGAACCTGCGCGTCGTGGCATAGAGCGCCGGCCGGCCGGGGGTCTCGCGATGCCCCACCGTATCGATCCAGCCGCGATTTTCCAGCGTTTGGATGATCTGTCCAGAGACGGCGACGCCGCGGATATCCTCGATGTCGCCCCGAGTGACCGGCTGTCGGTAAGCGATGATCGCGAGTGTTTCCATCACCGCGCGCGAATAGCGCGGCGGCTTCTCGGGCTGCAGCCGCTCGAGATAGGGCTGGAAGTCGGCGCGCGTCTGGAAGCGCCAGCCGCTCGCGAGGCTCACGAGCTCGATGGCCCGGCCCTCCCAGTCCTTTTTCAGCTCCTCGAGGAGCTTCCTCAGCGTCTCGACGTTCAGCTCCTGGTCGAACAGGCGCTTCAGCTCGATCACCTGCACTGGCTCGGCGGAAGCGAGGAGCGCCGCTTCGAGGATTTTTTTGGCTTCTTCAGGACTCGGCATGGCTTCCCAATTTTACGTAAATCGGCGCGAAAGGCTCCGACTGCGTGATCTCAATGAGGAGCTCGCGCGCGAGCTCCAGCACGGCAAGGAACGTCACCACGAGCACGGGCACGCCGCGCGCGGGATCGAAGAGCTCGGAGAACTCGAGCACCCGCCTTTCCTTCAGCATCCTCAGCACGTGGCTCATGTGCTCGCGCACCGAGAGTTCCTCCCGCGAGATGCGATGGTGCTTCGAGAGCCGCGCGCGGTGCAGGAGCGAGCGCCAGGCCTCGGCAAGGTCCTGCGCATTCACGTCGGGCAGGCGCTCCGATACCGTCTTCTCGATCCATACCGAGATGGCGATCACGTCGCGCCCGACCTGCGGCAGCTCGTCCAGCGCCTGCGCGGCCTTCTTGATTTGCTCGTACTCGAGGAGCCTGCGCACCAACTCTGCGCGGGGATCCTCCTCCAGCGGCTCGGCCGACGGCGGCCGTGGCAGGAGCAGCCGCGACTTGATTTCCATCAGCATGGCCGCCATGACCAGGTATTCCGCTGCAAGCTCGAGGTTCTTAGTGCGCATCGCCTCGACGTACTCCAAGTACTGGCGCGTGAGCGGCGCCATCGGAATGTCGAGGATGTCGAGGTTTTCCTTGCGGATGAGGTAGAGGAGCAGGTCGAGCGGCCCCTCGAACGCCTCGAGCACGATCTCGAGCGCGTCGGGCGGAATGTACAGGTCGTGGGGAAGCTCGATCACCGGCTCGCCGTAGAGCCGCGCGAGCGGCGATCCCGGCTCCCGGCCGGGGTGAAGCGCGATCACTTCCGTCACGTGTAGGTCAACCCCATCGCTTCCCGTACGTCCCGCATCGTCTCTTCCGCGAGCTTCTTCGCCTTCTCGCAGCCGTCGGCCACGATGTTCTTCACGAGCGTCGGGTCGTCGAGGTAGGCCTGGGCCCGCTCGCGGATCGGCGCGAGCTCCGCCTGGATCGCCTCGATCACCGGCTGCTTGCACTCCAGGCAGCCGATGCCCGCCGTGGTGCACCCTTCGTGCGCCCACTTCTTTTTCGCCTCGTCCGAATATACAAGGTGCAGCGACCAAACGGGGCATTTTTCCGGCGTGCCGCGGTCGGAGCGCTTCACGCGCGCCGGGTCGGTCGGCATGGTCTTGATCTTGCGGGCCACTTCCGCCGGATCTTCGCGAAGCGCGATCGTGTTGCCGTAGGACTTCGACATCTTCTGGCCGTCGAGGCCGGGCATCTTCGAGGCTTCCGTGAGGAGCACGTCCGGTTCCACGAGGATCTTCTTGCCGGTGCCTTCCAGCCAGCCGTAGAGCCGCTCGCGATCGCCGCGCGAGAGGTTCTGCTGCTCGTCGAGCAGCGCCTGAGCGCGCCCGAGCGCCTCGGCCTCGCCCTGCTCCAGGAATTTCTTGCGCAGGTCGTTCAGGAGGCGCGCCTTCTTGCTGCCCATCTTCTTCACCGCGGCCTTCGCCTTCTCCTCGAAACCGGGCTCGCGCCCATAGAGGTGGTTGAACCGGCGCGCGATCTCGCGCGTGAATTCCACGTGCGGCACCTGGTCCTCGCCGACCGGGACGTACTTGGCGCGGTAGATGAGGATGTCCGCCGACTGGAGCAGCGGGTAGCCGAGGAAGCCGTAGGTCGAGAGATCCTTGTTGGAGAGCTTTTCCTGCTGGTCCTTGTAGGTGGGCACGCGCTCGAGCCAGCCGAGCGGCGCCATCATGGAAAGGAGCAGGTGCAGCTCCGCGTGCTCGATGACCTGCGACTGGATGAACAGGATCGCCTGGTTCGGATCGATGCCGGCCGCGAGCCAGTCGATCACCATGTCCCAGGTGTTCTTCGGAATTTCCCCCGGCGCCTCGTAGTCGGTCGTGAGCGCATGCCAGTCCGCGACGAAGAAAAGGCAGGTGTACTCGGCCTGCAGGCGCGCCCAGTTCTTGAGCACGCCGTGGTAATGCCCGAGATGCAGGCTGCCCGTGGGCCGCATGCCCGAAAGGACGCGCGCCTCGTACATGGTCAGAAAAGGAGCGCTCGGATCAGCGCGTCGGAGGCGCCGAGCAGCGGATTGAGTACCTTGCCGAGCGCGTTCACCGGCGGCAGCACGAGCAGGATCAGCACCGGCAGGCCCCAGGGCTCGAGCTTCGCGTACTTCCACGCCGCCCGGTTGGGCAACAGGCTGGCGACGATCCGGCCACCGTCGAGCGGCAGGAGGGGAATCAGGTTCAGGAACATGAAGAGGAGATTGACGACGATTCCCGCATGCGCCATCAATGCCAGCGGTTCGCTGAACGTGTTCTCCGGCAGCACAACGGCGAGCTTCAGCGCGAGCCCCCAGGCGAGCGCCATGGCGAGGTTCGCTGCCGGTCCGGCCGCAGCCACGAGGGCCATGTGCCGTCGAGGATTGCGCAGCGCCGAATAGTTGACGGGGACCGGGCGAGCCCAGCCGAAAAGGAAGCTCGAGAACACCAGGAACACGATCGGCACCACCACGGTCCCGATGGGATCGATGTGGCGAAGCGGATTCAGGCTGATCCGCCCCTGCGCATGGGCCGTGAGGTCGCCGAAGTGCCTCGCGACGTAGCCGTGCGCCGCCTCGTGCAGCGTGATCGCGAACAGCACCGGCAGCGCGTAGATCGCGATCGTCTGAACGAGTTGGTGGACGTCCATTTTTTGGACGTCGATTTTATCAGACGGGCTCGAGCTGGAACGGTTCGAGCGAGCCCCTGCCCACGCGCACGACGAGCGGGCTTTCCTGCGTGAGGTCGATCACCGTGCTCGGCTCCTCGCTGCAGGGCCCTGCATCGATGACGAGGTCGAGCTGCCGCTCGAGGCGAGCGCGGATTTCCTGCGGGTCGGAAAGCGGGCGCGGATCGCCGGGGAGGGAAAGCGTCGCGGAGAGGATCGGCTCGTTCAGCTCGTCGAGCAAGCTGTGCGCGACCGCGTGCCCCGGCACGCGCACGCCGATCGTCTTGTGCCGCTCGTGCATCAGTCGGCGCGGCACGACGCGCCGCGCGCGCAGGATGAACGTATAGCTTCCGGGGATGACGCGCTTGAGCAGCTTGAAGCGCGCATCGTCCACCACCGCGTAGGCCGAGATCTCGGACAGATCCCGGCACATGAGCGTGAGGTGGTGCTTCGGGCCGATGTCCCTTACTCGGCGAAGCCGCGCGAGTGCGCGCGCGTCGTCGATCGGGCAGCCCAGCGCGTAGCAGGAGTCGGTCGGATAGGCGATCAGCCCGCCCGAGCGCAGGATGTCCGCCGCCCGCCGGATGAGCCGCGCCTGCGGGTGGGTCGGGTGGATCGAGAAGTATTGCGCCATCAGCCGAGGAAGTCTTCGATCAGGCGCGCCACCGCCTCGGGCTGGTCGTGATGCAGCATGTGCCCGGCGTCCTCCACGGTCACGTGGAGGAGATTCGCGAAGGCGGCACGGCGCTCCGCCATGTCTTCCGGGGTTATCTTCATGCGCTTCAAGGTGTCGGAGTCCGAGGCATCGACCCAAAGGACCGGCGCCGTCACCTGGCGCCAGCAGGCGCGGACTTCCTCATAGCGGTAAAGCAGCGGATTGATGATCTTGTGCGCCGGGTCGCTGCGCAGGAGGACCGCGCCGCCCTCCTCGCGGCCCCATTGCCGGGCGAGGAAGTCGGCACGGGCCTGCGTAAGCCTGGGGTTATTCGTCCTCAGCCTTTGCGCGAGCTCGTCGAAATCTCGGTAGGGCTTGAGCCGCGCGCCTTCGCTCAGCTCGTCGAGCCAGGCGCGATAGCGCTTGGGCGCCTGCTCGGGCCGCGTCGCCGGCAGCCCGAAGCCTTCCAGGTTCACGAGCTTCGCCACGCGCTCGGGCCGGATGCCGGCGTAGAGCGCGACGACATTTCCCCCCAGGCTATGGCCCACGAGGTTCGCCTGCTCTCCGTTCGCAAACCGATCGAGCACCGCCTCGAGGTCCGCCAGGTAATCAGGAAACCAGTAGCAGTCCGACTTCCCCCATTCGGTGAGGCCGTAGCCGCGCCAGTCCGGCGCGTACACATCCCACTCTTTCAGGAACGCGTCGACGAGGAACTGGAACGAGGCGGAGACGTCCATCCAGCCGTGGAAGAGGAAGAGCTTCGGCGCGCCGGGGCGCTTCCAGCGGCGAACGTGGTAGCGCAAGCCGCGGATCGGAACGAACTCGGATTCGCTCGGCTTCATGCGGCGAAGGGAAACGACACTTCGGGCCGGCGTCCTGAGACAACGTCGGCGAGCGCGCGCGCCGAGCCGCAGGCGAGCGTCCATCCCAGGGTCCCATGGCCTGTATTGATGAAGAGATTCCTGTACCGGGTGCGCCCGATGACGGGCACATTGCTCGGCGTGGCGGGACGCAGGCCCGCCCACCGCTCGATGGCGGCCCTGCCCTTCACGGCCGGAAAAAGCGCGTGGATTCGGTGCGCGATCGCTTCGCATCGCGCCGCATTGATGGACGTGTCGTAGCCAGCCAGTTCAGCAGTCCCCGCCGCGCGCAGCCGATTGCCGAGCCTAGAAATCACCACCTTCGCCGCCTCGTCGGTGAGGCTCACGCTCGGCGCGCGGTCGCGCTCGTCGAGCGGCACGGTGATCGAGTAGCCCTTCAGCGGATAGACCGGAATGCGGATGCCGAGAGTGCGGAGGAATAACGGACTGTAGCTCCCGAGCGCCGCCACGTAGGCGTCGGCCTCCATCCTGTCGTTCCTCGCGCGGATGCCGAGCAACGCGTCGCCGTCCACGACCGCGCCTTCGATATCGGTATCGAAAAGAAACGAGACGCCTTCCTCGCGGCAGCGCCGCGCAAGCTCCTGCGAGAATCG
>JAFAGU010000228.1 GCA_019237595.1 Betaproteobacteria bacterium
CCGGAGAACGAGTCCAGGATGAACGCTGCGACGCCGATGCTGTTCAGCTCCTGCGCCCAGCGGTCCGCAGCCGGCCCCATGCCGCCGGAGCCGTGCACGAGGATGACGGCCGGAACCCGGTCGGGCGCCTGGCGCGGGAGGCGAAGCTCGCCCGCGAGGATCACCGGCTTGCCGGTCCTTTCGCCGTTCAGGAACTGCGTGCTGTTGAGCGTGACGCTTTCGAGCGGGCGCACTTCGATGCGGGCGATGTCCTGCGCGAAGCATGGAGCGGACCCAGCCGCCATGCCGAGCGCCGCTGCCAGGAGCAATCTCATGGGCACCTCCTCCAGAAGGTGCCGGAATTCTATGCGCGGCACGCGCCGCGCGGCCACCTAGAGGCCGAGGTAGGCCCTGCGCACGCGCTCGTCGTGCAGGAGTTGTGCGCCGCTTCCGCTCATCACAATGCGGCCGTTTTCAAGCACATAGGCAAGCTGCGAGAGCCGCAGCGAAACAGCCACGTTCTGCTCGACGAGGAGCACCGTCATGCCGCGCTCGTTGAGCGAGCGGATCGCGTGCAGCACTTCCTGGACGACGAGCGGCGACAGGCCAAGGGAGGGCTCGTCGAACATGATGAGCTCGGGCTTCGCCATCAGGCACCGGCCGATCGCAAGCATCTGCTGCTCGCCGCCGGAGAGCGTGCCCGCGCTCTGAGAGGCCCGTTGCTTGAGGCGCGGGAACATGGCGAAGACTTCCTCGAGCGAAGCCTTGGCGTGCTGGCGCGCGCGCGGCAGCATGGCGCCGACCTCGAGGTTCTCGAGCACCGAGAGATTCGGAAAGATCTGGCGGCCTTCCGCCACCTGGCCTATGCCGAGGTCGCAGATGCGGTGCGGCGGCAGGCGGGAGATCTCGGCGCGCTTGAACGCGATGGAGCCGGCGGCGGCGCGCTCGATGCCCGCGATCGCGCGGATGAGCGAGGTCTTGCCTGCGCCGTTCGCGCCCACGATCGCCACGATCGCGCCCTGCGGGACTTCCAGCGAAACGTTCGAAAGCGCCTCCGCGTCGCCGTAATAGAGATCGAGGTTCTCGATCCTCAGCATCAGACTTCGGTCTCCTCGCCCAGGTAGCACTCGAGCACCTTCGGGTCGCGCACGATTTCCTGCGGCGTGCCGCGTGCGATCACCTCGCCGTGGTGCAGGACGCCGACATGCCCGGCGAGCGCCATCACGGCGCGCATGACGTGCTCGATGAGGAGGATCGTCGTGCCTTCGCTGCGGTTGAGCTCGCGGAACACCTCCACCATCTCGTCGGTCTCTGTCGGCCGCAGGCCCGCCATCACCTCATCGAGGAGCAGGAGCTCCGGCCGCGTGGCGAGCGCGCGCGCCACTTCGAGCCGCTTGCGGTCCGGAAGCGTGAGCGTGGAGGCGGGCTGCTCGGCCTTGAGGCGGAGCTTCTCGATGATCCTGAGGCTCGTCGCGCGCGACCCGGCGGCGGTCTTCTCCCGCAGGAAAGCGCCGACCATCACGTTCTCGAGCACCGTGAGCCCGGCGAAGGGCTTCACGATCTGGAACGTGCGCCCGATGCCGGCGGAGCAGATCTCGTCCGGGCGCAGGCCGTGGATCGGCCGGTCCTTGAAGAAGAGGGCGCCCGAGTCGGGCGCGAAGACGCCGGCGATCATGTTGAAGATCGTCGTCTTCCCCGCGCCGTTCGGGCCGATCAGCGCGTTGATGGTGCCTCGCGAGAGCTCGAACGACCCGTTCGACACCGCCTTCAGGCCGCGGAAGGACTTGGAAATGCCCTCGACGCGCAGCAGGGCGGTCACAGCTTGAACTTCCTCGAGAGGAACGGCCAGATGCCGTTGGGCAGGAACATCACGACGCCGAGCAGCACCAGGCCGTAGAACACCTGCTTGACGCCGGGAATTTCCCAGCCGAGCGCCGCGAGCGACTCGGTGATGCCTTCCGAGAGTCCCGTGAGGACGACCGCGCCGAGGATCGGGCCGAAGAGCGTGCCCACGCCGCCGATCACCGGCGCGAGGATGATCTCGATCGAGCGGCTGATGTTGAAGATCTGCTCGGGGAAGAGGTTGTTGTAGTAGAAGGCGAAGAAGACGCCGGCGAAGGACGTCATGGCCGAGCTCGCCGCGACCGCGGCCATCTTCCAGCGGAAGACATTGATGCCGAGCGCCTGCGCCGCGTCCTCGTTCTCGCGGATCGCCTGCCAATAGAAGCCGGCCTTGCTCCTCAGCAGGAAGAAGCACGCGACAAAAGCGAGCGAGCACATTGCCAGGATCGCGTAGTAGTACATGGCGGGCGGGCCGCGGAAGTTGGCGAGGTCCCAGGTGTTGCGCTGCGCCACCTTGAGGAACATGCCGCCGGGGCCGCCCGTCCACGCAAGGTGGTCGAAGCCGATGCGCGTGAACTCGGCGAAGGCAATGGTGAGGAGCGCGAAGTAGACGCCCGAGATCCGGAAGCGGAAGGCGAGGAACCCGATGACGAGCCCGAACAATGTGCACGCGATGACCGCCGCCGGCAGGCCGACGATGGGCGGCACCTCGTAGTGGAAGAAAAGCCCGCCGGCCACGTAGCCGGCCACGCCGACGTACAGCGCATGCCCGAGCGATAGCTGCCCGGCGAAGCCCATCATCACGTTCCATGCCTGGCCCGCATAGGCGAAGTAGAGGATGAGGATCGCGACCGACAGCCCGTAGGGGCCGGCAAAGGCCGGCAGCGCGGCGAGAGACGCGAGCAGGGCAAGCAGGAGCGCCGCGGTCCTCGTCACGCGCGCTTTCCGAGGAGGCCCTGCGGGCGGAAGAGCAGCACGAGGATGAGGAGCCCGAAGCTGAACATGCTCTTCGCCGAGGGCTCGATGAAGAGCCCGGCGAGCGCCTCCGAGACGCCGATCAGCACGCCACCAAGCAATGCGCCCGCCATCGAGCCCAGGCCACCGACGATCACGATCACGAAGGCGAGGAGGGTGTAGTACGGCCCGAGCGGCGGCGTCACGTCGACGAGCACCACCATCGCGCAACCGGCGACCGCGACGCAGAGCGAGCCCAGGCCGAAGGTGAGCGCGTAGAGGTGCTTCACGTTCAGCCCGACGACCAGCGCGCCGAGGTGGTTGTCGGCGCAGGCGCGGATCGCCTTTCCGATCAGCGAGAAGCGGAAGAAGGCGAAGAGCGCGAGCGCCGTCAGCACCGCCGCTCCCGCCGCGTAGGCGCGAGGCTTGTCGACGAGGAGCTTGCCGATCTCGATCGAATCGAGCTGGTAGTCGACCTGCACGTTCTTCGCGTCCGGGCCGAAGATCATGAGGAGCCCGTTCACGAGGATGATCGCGATCGCCACGAGGAGCATGAACTGCGAGTGCTCGGGCCGCGTGATGAACGGGTTGACCACTGCCGCCTGGAGCACGTAGCCGAAGACGAAGAACGCGGCGGCCGCGGGCAGGATCGCGAGAAACGGATCGAGCTTCAGCGCGGCAAAGAGCACGGTGGCGGCGTACATCGCCACCGTCATCATCTCTCCATGCGCGAAGTTCACCACGCGCACGACGCCGAAGATCACGGAGAGGCCGAGCGCCATCAGGCCGTAGACGAGGCCCGTGAGGACCCCGGCTACGACGACGTTCGCTACGAGCTCAGCCGGCAAGCCGGCTCAGGTCTTGTAGTAGGGCGCGGGGAAGACCGGCTTCGCCTCGGCGGCGGCCGTGGGGAGCACGACCTTCGGCACAAGCTCGAGGTTCTGCACGCATGCCGAGCCGATGCCTTCCACCTGGCCCTTGGGGTTGAACTTGATCGGGCCGCCGAGCGTCATCTTGTCGGTGATATTCGTCTGGCGGATGGCGTCGGCGAGCGTCTTCGGATCCGTGCTCTTCGCGCGCTTGAAGGCGTCCGCCGCGATGAGGATCGCCTCGAACGTGAAGCCGGCGTTCAGGCCGTGGAACACGAGCTTTTCCTTCGGGTTCTGCTTCACGAAGGCCTTCTCGACGATCTTGGTGAGCTTGGCGTTCGGGTTGTACCAGGGCACGTTCGAGATCGAGTACTCGGAGTACTTGCCGAGCGACTTGAAGTACTGCTCCTCGTACATGCCGGGTGAGCCCGGGCTGATGACGCCCATCGGGTTCCAGCGCTGCTTCACCATCTCGCGTCGAAGCGCGATCGCATCGTTCAGGCGGCACACGAGCAGCAGGAAGTCGGCGTTCGTCGACTTCGCCTTCGACACTTCCACGGTGAGGTCCTTCGCCGCCGGGTCGTAGGAGATCGTGTCGACGATCTTGAACGGCAGCTGCGTGCGCTGCGGAAGCACGGCCTGGATGCCCTTGGTGACCGCCTGGCCGAACGTGTCGTTCACGTGCATGTACACCGCGGTGCGCGGCACGGTGTTCGTCGCCTGGAAAAGCTCGCCGATCAGGTCGAGGCCGTTCCGCACGATGTCGCCGGCGGTCTGGAAGTTCCGGAAGACGAACTTGTAGCCCTGCTCGGTGATCTGGGGCGCGGCGGCGATGTTGACGATGTAGGGGATGCCCCGCTGCTCGGCCACCTGCGCGATCGCCGTGCTTGCGCCCGAGTCGAAGGCGCCGACGAGCGCGTTCGCGCCTTCCTGGATGAGGCGCTCGGCCCGGGTGCGCGCCGTGTCGACGTTGGACTCGAAGTCGGCATTCATGAGCTCGATGTCGACGCCCAGGAGCTCCTTGATCACGCCGGGAGCGAGGTCCGCGCCCTTCTGGCAGGACTGGCCGATGAATCCCAGGTAGCCCGAGCGAGGCAGGATGACGCCTACCTTGAGCTTCTGCGCTTGCGCGGCAACTATGCCGGGGAAGGACGCGGCCGCGGCGAGCGCGGCAGCGCTTTTCGTGAACTGGCGGCGATCCATCGACTCCTCCTTGTTGTAGTGGGCTATTCTAATCCGCCGATCCCCCATGGCCGCCGAGATGAAACGTCCGATTCGCAGCGTGCGCCTCGCGCAGCCCGAGGTCGCGGTGGAGCGGCGCGCCGGTGGCGTGGTGCACCTGCGCTCGCCGCACGAGCTGCCGCCCTTCGCCGCCAAGCTCACCGAGAAGCTCGACCACTGGGCCGCGGCGGCGCCCGACCGGGTGCTCTTCGCGCAGCGCGAGGCGGGCACGCGCTGGCAGCGCTATTCGTACGCGGAGGTGAGGGAAGGAGCCCGCCGCGTCGCGGCGAGCCTGCTCGCGAGGGGCCTTTCGCCCGAGCGGCCGGTGGCCGTTCTCTCGGGGAACGACATCGAGCACGCGCTGATCGAGCTCGGTTGCCTTTACGCAGGCGTGCCCTACGCCCCGGTGTCGCCGGCGTATTCGCTCCTCTCCTCGGACTACGCCAAGCTGAGAAGCATCATGGATCTCCTCACGCCGGGGCTCGTCTACGCCTCCATGGAGGGCGCATTCGGTCGCGCGATCGAGGCCGCGGTGCCTCCGGGCACCGAGGTGCTCTTCCGAGAGGATTTCCACCGCCTCGATGCCGAGCGCGCGGGCCGCGAGGTCGACGAGGCGCACGCGCGCGTGGGACCGGACACGATCGCCAAGTTCCTCTTTACTTCGGGATCCACCGGCGCGCCCAAGGCGGTGATCAACACGCAGCGCATGTGGTGCTCGAACCAGGAGATGAGCCGCTTCGTGCTCGCGTTCGTTCAGGAAGAGCCGCCAGTGCTCGTCGACTGGGCGCCGTGGCACCACACCGCCGGAGGCAACAAGGACTTCGGCATGGTGATCTACAACGGCGGCACGATGTACATCGACGAGGGCAAGCCCCTTCCCGGGGCAATCGACACCACGGTACGCAACCTTCGCGAGGTCGCGCCGACGTTCTACTTCAACGTGCCGAAGGGTTACGAGGCGCTGCTTCCGTTCCTGCGCTCGGATGCGAAGCTACGCGAGACGTTCTTCAGCCGCTTGAAGGTGCTCTGGTTCGCCGGCGCGGGCGTCTCGCAGCACGTCTTCGACGAGATGAAGGCGATCGCCCGCGAGACCTGCGGCGAGGAGATCCTCTTCCTCACCGGCCTGGGCTCCACGGAGACCGGGCCGTTCACGATGGGGCGCACGTGGGACGCGGGCGACGCATCCAACATGGGGCTGCCGACGCCCGGGACCGACATGAAGCTCGTGCCGGCGCAGCATCGCTACGAGATGCGCCTCAAGGGGCCGCACATCACCCCCGGATACTGGCGGCAGCCGGAGAACACCGCCTCGGCGTTCGACGAGGAGGGCTACTACCGCCTGGGCGATGCGTTCGTGTTCCAGGACGCCGAGAAACCCGCCACCGGACTTCTCTACCGAGGGCGGATGTCGGAGGACTTCAAGCTCTCCACCGGCACGTGGGTCCATGTCGGGCCGCTGCGCGCGAGCTTCATCGAGCACTTCGCGCCCATGGTGCGCGACGTGGTGATCGCGGGAGAGGGGCGGGGCGAGCTCGGGGCGCTCGTCTTTCCGGCGCAAGGGTTCTCGTCGGAGGAATTCGCAAGAAGGTTCCAGGCGCTCGGCGGCACGGGGAGCTCGAACCGCATCGCTCGCTACGCGATCCTGGACGAGCCTCCGTCCCTCGACGCGGGAGAAATGACCGACAAGGGCACCATCAACCAGCGCGCCGTGCTGCAGCGTAGGGCCGCGGTGGTCGAGGACATGTACAGGAGGGAAGCTGATAAGCCTGAATGACATCGTAGCGATCGACGTCCACACGCACGCATGGAAGTCGGCGCTGGCCGTGAACGAGGCGCCGAACGAGCGCCAGGAAGCGATGGGCCGCTATTTCCGCTACCAGCCCCAGCACACCACCGTGCCCGAGATGGCGGAGATGTATCGCAAGCTCAAGATGGCTTTCGTCGTCTTCACGGTGGATGCGCCCAAGGAGCCGAGGAAGATCACGAACGAAGAAATCGCCGAGCTCGCTCACAAGAACAGCGACGTCGCGATCCCGTTCGCGAGCGTGAATCCGCATCGCGGCGCGGAGGGCGTGCGCATTGCAAGGAAATTGATTTCTGAATATAGAGTGAAAGGTTTCAAGTTCCATCCTTCGGTCCAGGAGTTCTTCCCGAACGACCGGATGGCCTATCCGCTCTACGAGGCGATCGCAGAAGCGAAGCTTCCTGCGCTCTTCCACACCGGGCAGACGGGCGTGGGCGCCGGGACGCGCGGCGGGGGCGGAATCCGGCTCAAGCATTCGAATCCGCTGCACCTCGACGATGTCGCCGCCGATTTTCCCGACATGCCGATCGTGCTCGCGCATCCGTCGTTCCCCTGGCAGGAGGAGGCGCTCTCGGTCGCCACGCACAAGCCGCAGGTCTACATCGACCTCTCGGGCTGGTCGCCGAAGTACTTTCCGCCGATCCTCGTCCAGTACGCGAATACGCTCCTCAAGGACAAGATCCTCTTCGGCTCGGATTATCCGGTCATGGACCCGGTGCGCTGGATGGAAGAATTCCAGAAATTGAGCATCAAGGAAGAAGTGAGGCCGCTCATCCTGAAGCAGAACGCGGCGCGGCTCTTGCAGCTCTAGGGAATGCCCGTCGTCCAGGAGCTGCGCGAAGGCCGCGTGCCGGTCAAGGTCTACACCGGCGAGATCGAGCCGCAGGCGCGCGAGCAGCTCGTCAATATCTCGAGGCTGCCCATCGTGCATCACCACGTCGCCGCGATGCCGGACGTGCACCTCGGGATCGGCGCCACGGTCGGCTCGGTGATTCCGACGGTCAAGGCGATCATTCCGGCGGCGGTCGGCGTGGACATCGGCTGCGGCATGATGGCGGCGCGGCTCTCGCTGACGGGCAACGATCTCGATGAATCTTCCTTGAAGAGAGTGTTTTCCGAAATCGAAAGGCGAGTCCCCGTCGGCTTCAACCAGCATCGCGATGCGCGCTCGGCGGCGGTGAAGCCTTTTCAAGAGGGCCTGAAAAGCATCCTCGACAAGCATCCCTCGGTCGAGAGGCGAATCGGCAAGCATTCGAGCTGGGCGCACCAGATGGGCACGCTCGGAGGCGGAAACCACTTCATCGAGCTCTGCCTCGACGAATCGAGCCGGGCGTGGGTGATGCTGCACTCCGGCAGCCGCGGCATCGGCAACGCGATCGGGTCTTACTTCATCGAGCTCGCGAAGAAGGACGCTTCAAGAAACAACCTGCACCTGCCCGACGCCGATCTAGCGTACTTCCGCGAAGGCGCGCAGCACTTCGACGACTACGTGGAAGCGGTGGGCTGGGCGCAGGACTACGCCGCGGCGAACCGGCACGAGATGATGGACGAGGTGCTCGAGGCGCTGCATCGGCATTTGCCGCCCTTCGAGGTGACCGGCGCCGCGGTGAACTGCCACCATAACTACGTCGAGCGCGAGCGGCACTTCGGCGAGACGGTCTGGCTGACGCGAAAGGGCGCGATCCGCGCGGGGAAGGGCGAGCTCGGGATCATCCCGGGCAGCATGGGCGCGCGGAGCTACATCGTCCGCGGGAAGGGCAACGCCGAGAGCTTCCATTCGTGCGCGCACGGTGCGGGAAGGAAAATGAGCCGCAACGCAGCGAAGAAATGCTTTTCGGTGGAGGACCTGAAAAGGCAAACCCAAGGCGTGATCTGCCGGGTCGATGCGGGCGTCCTCGACGAGATTCCGGGCGCGTACAAGGACATCGACACGGTGATGGCGAACCAGTCGGACCTCGTGGAGGTCGTGCACACGCTGAAGCAGGTGCTGTGCGTGAAGGGGTGACCCGCGCGGGGGAGGGCGGCCTCCTGCGCCTGACGCTCGTGCTCGGCGCCGTGATGGCGACCGGCCCGCTCGCGATCGACATGTACCTGCCCGCGCTGCCGACGATCCAGGCGGAATTCCGGGTCGACGCGCCGCGCGTGCAGCACACGCTCTCGGCGTATCTCTTCGGCCTCGCGATCGGGCAGCTTCTCTTCGGGCCGGTCGCCGACCGCTACGGGCGCAAGCGCCCGCTCGAGCTCGGCCTCGCGCTCTTCGCGCTCGCCGGAGCCGGCTGCGCGCTCGCCACGAGCATCGAGAGCTTCGCGGCGCTGCGCTTCGCGCAGGCGCTCGGCGGCGCCTCGGGCATGGTGCTCATCCGCGCCGTCATCCGCGATCGCTTCGACGCGCTGCAGTCCGCGCGCGTGCTCTCGCTCATGGTGCTCGTCATGGGCGTGGCGCCGATCCTCGCGCCGCTCGCGGGCGGCTACCTGATGCTGCACGGATCGTGGCACTGGATCTTCTGGTTCCTCGGCGGCTTCGCCGTGCTCTGCATCGCGGCCGTGGCCCTCTTCCTGGAGGAGACGCATGCGCCCGAGCGCCGCGCGCCGTCGCTCCTGCACGCGCTGGCCGGCTTCGGCCCCGTGGCGCGGGACCCGCGGTTCATCGGCCCGGTGCTCGTGTTCGTGAGCGCGTTCGGCTGCTTCTTCGCCTACCTCGCGGCCGCGCCGTTCGTGTTCATCGAGCACTTCGGCGTGCCGGCGCACCAGTTCGGCTGGTACTTCGGCGCGAACGCGCTCGGCTTCATCACCGTCTCGCAGCTCAACCGGAAGCTCGTCACGCGTTTCGGTCCCCGGCGCGTGCTCGGCTGGGGCGTGCGGCTTCTCGCCGGCGCAGCGGGCGTCCTCCTGCTTTGCGCGCTCACGCGCTTCGGCGGGTTCCTCGGCGTGTTCCTTCCTATCTTCTGCTTCATCGCGAGCGTCGGGCTCATCGCCTCGAACGCGACCGCGGTGGCCATGGAGCCCTTCGGTGCCCGCGCCGGCGGTGCCTCGTCGCTCCTCGGTGCGTCGCAGTCGCTTTTCGGCGTCGGCGCGAGCGCCCTCGTCGGCGCCATCCACGTTCCCGGGCCGATGCCGATGGCGATCGTCGTCGCGGTCTGCGCGGCGATCGCGCTAGCGGCCTACACTACGCTCGTCCGGCCCCCGCCGGGCAGCGCGTGATTTCGGAGAGCCCTACGAGCGCCGACGACGAAGACGACTGGCCCAGGAAGCGCCACACGGCGGACGAAGTGCCGCCGGACGACGGGCGCCTGGCGCGGGCCACGGTCCTGGTATATGCGCTCGCG
This sequence comes from Betaproteobacteria bacterium, assembly GCA_019237595.1. Lineage (GTDB taxonomy): Bacteria > Pseudomonadota > Gammaproteobacteria > Burkholderiales > SG8-39 > SCGC-AG-212-J23. Next base: position 9,996 of record JAFAGU010000228.1, read on the forward strand.
ATCGCGGCCATTGCCGCGGCGATCGCACTGGCGATTTACTTCGGGAAGTCCTGACGCCGCCTAGGCGGCGCGCCGCTGGCGAAGCAGGGGCTCGATCTCGCCCGCGCCCAAGGGACGCGCGAAGAGATCGCCCTGGCCGATGCGGCAGCCGGCTTCCGCCAGGAAGTCGCGCTGCGCCGGCTGCTCGATGCCCTTCGCCACGACTTCGAAGCCGAGGCCCTGCGCGAGCGCCACCAGCGCCTTCGCGAGGCCGGCGCGCTCGGCGTCGCCGGGAACGCCGGCGACGAGCTGCCGGTCGATGCAGACCGCGTCCACGCGCAGGCGCTGCAGCATGGGCAGCGAAGCGTAGTCGGTGCCGAAGTCGTCCACGCCGAGCCGCGCACCGGTGGCGACGACGCCGCGCATCGCGTCCTCGAGCGCTTCCGGGATCTGGCGCACCGCCGCCTCCGGGAGCTCGATCACGAGCGAATCGCCCGGAAGCCCGCTAGCCTCGAGCGCTTCGCGCACCTGTTCGGCGAGCCCGCCATGGCGAAGCTGCCGCGCGGTGACATTGACCGTTACCGTGATCGGCTGAATGCCCGAATCACGCCAGCGCCGCGCCTGAGCGCAGGCTTCTCGCAGGACCCACGCGCCGATCGGCACGAGGAGTCCGGTGTCGTCGGCGAGCGCGAGAAAGGATTCCGGCATGAGCACGCCGTGCCTCGGATGGTTCCATCGCAGGAGCGCCTCGGCGCCCACCAGGTGCCCGGTCGCGAGGTCCAGGCGCGGTTGGTACGCGAGGAAAAGCTCGCCCCGCTCGAGCCCGGCCTTGAGGTCCTCCGCGAGCGCCTCCGCCACCGCCGCGTCGCGCCCGAGCGCGGCGGAAAAGAACTGGTAGCCGTTGCGTCCCAGCGCCTTCGCGCGGTACATCGCCGAGTCGGCGAGCCGCATCAGCGTGGCGACATCCTCGCCGTCGAGCGGCACGCAGGCGATGCCGATGCTCGCCCCGGAGCGGAGCTCCCGCTCGCCCACGCGGTAGGGCGTGCCAAGCTCGTGCAGGAGCTTCTGCGCCACCGCCGCGGCCTCGCGCGGGTCGGCGATGTCCTGCAGCAGCACGCAAAACTCGTCGCCGCCGATGCGGGCGACGAAGTCGTCGCCGCGCACGGTCGCGCGCAGGCGCGCCGAGATGGTCTTGAGGAGCGCGTCGCCCACCTCGTGGCCGAGCGTGTCGTTGATGCGCTTGAAGTTGTCCAGGTCGAGGAAGAGGAAGGCGAGGTTCTTGCCATGGCGACGCGCGTGCGCCACCGCCTCGCGCGCTCGGTCGGCGAACATCGCGCGGTTCGGCAGGCCCGTGAGCGGGTCGTGGTGGGCGAGGAACTCGAGGCGCTGCGCGTCCTGCTGCAGCTGGATCGCCGCGAAGCGCAGGTCTTCCTGGGCGCGCTTGAGGGTGGTGACGTCGTTGCCCAGGAGATAGAAGCCGTGCACGCTTCCGTCGCGCGCGAGGTGCGGCACGCAGGAGATCTGCAGGGTCCGGGGCCGGCCCGGGGCGCCGGCCGTGAACTCGAACTGCGCCTCCTCGCCCGCGAGCACGCGGGCGAGCGGCTCGCGCAGGCGCTCGTAGGCCTCGGCGCCGAACACCTCGGCGACCGTGCGGCCCGTCATCTGGTCGGGCGCGATGCCGAACCAGTCGGCGTAGGTGCGATTGCTGAAGCGGTAGCGCTCGTCCCGGTCGACATAGGAGATGAGCGCCGGCACATTGTCGGCGACGAGGCGCAGGCGCTCCTCGCTCTCGCGCACCGCCTTCTCGGCGGCGGCGATGCGCTGCAGCGCGCGCTGGGTGAGGATGACGGCGCAAATGATGAGCGCCACGGCGGCGGCAAGCAGGAAGTGGAGCAGGAGCTCCTTGGTCCAGACCTGCTCGCCCGCGACGTAGGCGCGAGCCGCCGAGAAGAGCTCCATGCCGGCGACGGAAAGCACGGCGAGGGCTCCGCCCAGGATGATGAGCGGGCCGACGAGCGGAAGGAGGCGGCGCCGGGAGTATCCGGCGCGGCCCTGGCGTTCGAGCGTCTTTTCCAAGGAATCGGGCGGTGAAAGCGCGGCGCCCCTATCTTCGCCCCGCCTGCGTGGCGGGGCAACGCCTTTGCGCTGCGCCGTCCGACTTTTTACCGCTTGGCGCCGCCGCTTGTAGGGCAAATGAGTAGCACGGCGTCGTAGCGCCCCTACGACGGTGAGATAATGCGACTTTTGCCGCGAGAAAAAGAGCGAATGACCTACGTCGTCACGGAAGACTGCATCAAGTGCAAATACATGGACTGCGTCGAGGTGTGCCCGGTGGACTGCTTCTATGAGGGCGACAACATGCTCGTCATCCATCCCGACGAGTGCATCGACTGCGGCGTTTGCGAGCCCGAGTGCCCGCCCAAGGCGATCCTGCCCGATTCCGATGGCAAGGCCGAGCGCTGGCTCAAGCTCAATGCCGAGTACGCCGGCAAGTGGCCCAACATCGCGCGCAAGGGCACGCCGCCGCCGGATGCCGAGGCGCACAAGGACGAGCCGGGCAAGTTCGACAAGTACTTCAGCCCGGAGCCCGGAAAAGGCGAATAGCGTGGAAGGAGTCGTCCTTGCTGGTGTTTACCCCACTATGAGACGGCTCTTGCTGACAGGCGCGGCAACCTTGCTGGGGGCTTGCGCCGCTCCCGCCCTCCAGCCCGGCGGCGGGCTCGTCCCCGGGCAATCCACCGAGACGGACGTGCAGCGCGTCATGGGCTCGCCCGCCGAGAAGCTCGCCGCCCGCGGCGGCGGCGAAACCTGGTTCTATCCGACGACCCCGGAGGGGCGCATGACCTATGCCGCGCGGCTCCAGCCCGACGGCGTGCTCTCGTCCTTCGACCAGCGCCTGACCAAGGAGAACATCTCGAAGGTCGTCGAGGGAAAGAGCACCCGCGAGGACGTGCGCGAGCTTTTCGGGCCGCCGTTCCTCACCTATCGCACGCGCCTGGGGTTCGAGGAGTGGGACTACCGGGTCGAAGTCGACATGCGCAAGTTCGATTTCCTCGTCGACTTCGGCGACGACGGCATCGTGAAGAAGGCGTGGCTGCTGCACGATCCGATCTACGACGCCCCGGGGCCGCGCGGCTGAGATGAGGCCGTCCGCGTGTGCGTTCGCGGCGGCGCTCCTCCTCGCCGCCTGCGCTTCCTACGACGGGCGGGGGCTCGTCCCTGGCCAGGCCACTTCGGCCGACGTGGAGCGAGTGATGGGGCGGCCGACGGAGAAGCTGGCGGCGCCCGGAGGCGGGGAGACCTGGTTCTTCCCGCGCGCGCCCGAAGGCCGCGACACGTTCGCGGCGCGGATCGGCACCGATGGCCGCCTCGCCTCGATCGAGCAAACGCTCACGAAGGAGAATTTTGCGAAAGTCGCCGAAGGCAAGACGACTCGCGAGCAGCTGCACGCGCTCCTCGGGCCGCCGTGGAAGACCTGGCGCACTCGCCTCGACCTGGAGGAGTGGGATTACCGCGTGAAGGTGGACATGCGCTGGTACGACTACCTGGTCGATTTCGGGCCGGACGGGATCGTGCGCACGGCCTACCTCCTGCACGATCCGTTCTACGACGCGCCCTGCGCCTGCTGAGGCTCGCCGGCGAGGAGCCGGCGGAGCTCGGTCTTGAGCACCTTGCCGTAGTTGTTCTTCGGCAGCGATTCGACGAAGCGGTATTCGCGCGGCCGCTTGAAGGCGGCGATGTTCGCGAGGCAGAGCGCATCCAGCTCCTCGCTCTTCACGGCGCTCCTTGCCACGATGAAGGCGACGACTTGCTCGCCCCATTCGGCGTGCGGGCGGCCGACGACGGAGCATTCGCCCACCGCCGCGTGGCGCAGCAGGACTTCCTCGACTTCGCGAGGGTAGATGTTCGCGCCGCCGGAGATGATGAGGTCCTTCGAGCGGTCGCGCAGCGTGAGGAACCCCTGCTCGTCGAGGCTGCCGACGTCGCCGGTATGCAGCCATCCGCCGCGCAGCGTCCTCGCCGTGGCTTCCGGATTGCGCCAGTAGCCGGCCATGACGCAATCGGAGCGCGTGACGATCTCGCCCACCTCGCCGGGCGGCAGCTCGCGGTCCTCCTCGTCGAAGATCCGGACCTCGACGCCGGTGCGCGGAACGCCGCAGGTCTCGAGCTTCTCCCGGCGCGCATGGTGCGCCTGGGAGAGGCCGGTGATCGTCATCGGTGATTCGCCCTGGCCGTACAGGTTGTAGAGCCGCGGGCCGAAAAGGTCGATGGCCCTGAGGCAATCGGCGAGGTACATCGGCGCGCCGCCGTAGACGATCGTCTTCAGGTTCGCGGGCCGGCGGGCGGCCCGGCTCGCGAGAAGGCGCACGACCATCGTGGGCGCCGCGAAGAAGGACAGGTTCGGCCAGCGGT
>JAFAGU010000254.1 GCA_019237595.1 Betaproteobacteria bacterium
GAATACTTCCCGAGGCCGCGAGGCGCTCCTTCACCTTCTCGTCCTTCAGGGCCTTCACCGCCGCGGCGTGGATCTGCTCGATGATGGCGCGCGGCGTCCTGCCGGGCGCCACGAGCCCGTACCAGCCGCTCACCGAGAAATCGGCGAGCCCCTGCTCCGCCGCCGTGGGCACTTCGGGCAGCGCGGCCGCGCGTTTCTCGGCGGCAATGGCGAGGCCCTTGAGGCGCCCGCCCTTTACATAAGGCGTCGCGGTCGAGATCACCGACCACATGTACGGCACGTGGCCCGCCACCACGTCCGCCGCCGCCGGGCCCGTTCCCTTGTACGGGATGTACTCGATCGACTTGAGATTCGCCACCTGCTTGAAGAGCTCGCCCGCCAGGAACCCCGCGCTTCCCGGGTCGGTCGCGTAGGAAAGCTTCCCTTCCGCCGCCTTCGCGCGCGCCCACGCGATGAACTCCTGCAGCGAACTCGCCGGCACAGACGGATGGGTCACCAGCACCGTCGGCTCGTGCGATACGAGCGTGATCGGCGCGAAATCCTTCACCGTGTCGTAGGGCAGCTTCGCGATGAGCGTCGGGTTGGTCGCGTGGCTCACGTACACCATGAGCAGCGTGTACCCGTCCGGCGCCGCCTTCGCGACCACGTCGCTCCCGATCGAACCGCCCGCCCCGCCCCTGTTCTCGATAGCGATCGGCGCGCCCAGATACTCCGCGAGCGCCGGCACGAAACTCCTCGCCGTGATGTCCGTCCCGCCTCCCGGCGCCGCGGGGACGATCAGGCGGATGGGATGCGTGGGGAATTGCTGCCCGAGCGCATGGGCGCCCGTAGCGAGAAGGATGACGAAGGCGAATATTCTTTTCATGGCGGGTCCGAAATGAGCCCGGATTCTACGGACAAGCAAGCATTGGTTACCATCCGGCTCATGCGAGCTGCCTCCGTGTTCGTGATCACCCTGAGCTTCGCACTATCAGCGCGAGCCCAATCTTTCCCCGAACGCCCGGTCCAGATCATCTGCCCCTACGCGGCAGGCGGAGGGCTGGACATCGTCACGCGGGCGGTGGCGCAGAAGCTGACCGACAAGTGGGGGAAGCAGGTGATCGTGGAGAACCGGCCCGGCGCGGGCAGCACGGTAGGGACGGCGGCTGCCGCGAAGGCGCCGAAGGATGGATACACGCTGCTCGTGGCGTCGACGCCGCTCGGCGTGGCGCCGGCGGTGTATGCGAGCCTGCCCTACGACGCGCGGCGCGATTTCGTTCCGCTCTCGCTCATCGCCACGTCGCCGGAGGTGCTGGTGGTGAATCCGGCGCTCGGGGTATCGACGATGGCGGAGTTCGTGAAGAAGGCGAAGGCGGAGCCGGGCAAGCTGAACTACGGCTCGGCGGGATCGGGGACGCTCTCGCACCTCGCCGCGGACACGATCAATCGCAAGCTCGGGCTCGAGTCGACGCACGTGCCCTACAAGGGCGTGACGCCGGCGGTGACCGATCTCCTCGCCGGGGTAACGCAGTGGCAGGTGGACACGCCTTCGGCGTTCCTTCCGAACGTGCGCGCGGGCAAGCTGCGCGCGCTCGCCATGGCTTCGGCGGCGCGCTCGCCGCAGATGCCGGAGGTGCCGACGCTCAAGGAGCTCGGCTATCCGGATCTCGAGTTCCGCATCTTCCATGGCCTGCTCGCGCTCGCCGGGACGCCGGAGGCCGAGCTGCGTGCGCTCGAAAATGTGATCGTGGAGGTGGTGCGCGACCCGGCGCTGCGCGCGATGCTCGCGCAGCAGGGCTGGGATCCGGCGCCGGCCGGCGCGCGCGAATTCGGTGCGTTCCTCGACCGGGAGCTGCCCAAGCTCCAGGCGGCCGCGAAAGCCGCGGGCGTGAAAGCTGACTAGCCCGTAGCGCTTCGGCGACAGCGCATCCCGGAAGCCTCGATTCTTCTGCGCGGTGCGAACTGCGACACTGCGCCATCGCGCCAACCTGCGACGATGGCGGCGTGTCGAAAAAGCGCGCGATCGGCCACAGCATCGAGCTCGAGTGGGAGAACGGGCAGTTCGTCTTCGCCGTGTACGAATGGCGCGGCGACAGCGATCCGGACGCCCGCGGGCGTCGGTTGCGCCGGCGGCTGGAATCCTTCTCCTCCTTCGAGCTCGCGCGCCAGCGCTATCCCGATGCGATGCGCACGGCGCCGGGCGAGTGGCGCGGCATCCACGACGAGACATCGCAAAGGCCGTAAGCCGGCGATTGCCGGCACAGCGCTTGCCTCGCGAGTGGGATGAATCCCGAGCGCCTCTTCGCGCTGCCGCCGCGCGACCCGAAGACGAAGCTCGTCAACGTGGTGATCGATACGCCGCGCGGCAGCCGCAACAAGTTCAAGTACGACGCGGCGCTCGGCGTGTTCAAGCTCGGCCGCATCCTTCCCGAAGGACATTACTTCCCGTACGACTTCGGCTCGGTTCCCGGAACCACCGCGGAGGACGGCGATGCGCTCGACGTGATGGTGATGATGGATGAGCCCGCATTCACGGGCTGCCTCGTGCAGGTACGCCTCATCGGCGTCATCACCGGCCGCCAGACGGAAAAGGGCGAGACGATCACGAACGACCGCCTGCTCGCCGTGCCGGTGACGAAGTCGAACAAGCCCGCGCTCAGGAGCATCGGCGAGCTCGGCCCGGCGAAGCTCGAGCATCTCCAGCACTTCTTCGTTTCCTACAACCAGGCGATGGGCCGCACCTTCAAGCCGGGCCGGCCGCAGGGGCCGCGCGCCGCGGAGAAGAAGCTCGAGCGCGCCATCCGCAAGGCAAAGTCAGCGTAGCTCCTGGTCTATCTTCGGCCGGCGAGCAGGCTCCCGCAGCCGCTAACCGGCTCGATCACGCCGGCGACGCGAAGCGCGTTCCAGAGCATGGCAGCAGCGCTCGAGACCGCGGGCTTGCCGAGGTCCGCCTCGATCCCTTCTAGCGCGTCGAGCGTAGGCATGCCCACGCCCGAGAGAAAAACGGCCTGCGCCGGCGCGCTGTCGGCCTTGCGCGCGAGCTCGCGCGCGCGGGCGGCGGTCTCCTCGTAGATGTTCTTCACGTTCTCCAGGCGCGCGACGCTCGCGACCTCGAGCCCGTGCGCCTCGAGATTCTTCTTCGTCGTTTCCGTCGTGTCGGCGGCATAGGGCGTGCCGAGCGCGATGCACTTCGCGCCGAGGTGAGCGAGCGCCGCGACCACGCTGCCGAACGCGGTGATGAACGGAACGCCCGTCTCGCGCTCGATGCGGGCGACCATCGCGGCCTCCGCGTCCTTGCCCATCGTGCCGCTCGTCGCCGTGTGCGCGAGCACGATGACGCGCGGCTTCACCATCGCGAGGAGCGCCGCGCATTCCGGCAGGTGCTCGATCTGGCTGCGGTTCCTCTCCTCC